>NZ_RZSX01000297.1:0-6761 GCF_004023105.1 Mesorhizobium sp. M5C.F.Ca.IN.020.32.2.1
CGCCCGTGCCGAACAGTGCTCCGGCAAGCGCGCCGTTTTCGCCGGGTATGAGCAGCGTCCTGCCGGCCTCACCGGAAAAGCCGTTGGCCTTGGCCCAGGCGAGCGTGGACGAGGCAAAATCCGCTGCATCCAGCCTATCCTTCGCCACCAGGTGAACCGGCAGCGCGGTCTTCAGTTTTCTCCCGATGAGTTCGACTGGCATTCGATGGTCTCCGGCTTCCGAGTCGGCGCTTTTTTACTGTCCGTTAGGGTTAACAGTATATTTCTGCGGGAGGGAAGATGGCCACGGAACGGCCACGTTTACGAATGGAGGCCCTGGTGCAGATGCCGACCAACCGCATGACGAACGCCACGGGGAAGCGGCTGATAACCACGGCGTTCATAATGGCGCTCGCTGCAAGCGTTGCAGGCTGCGGGACCAACAAGCTGACGACCGGCTCGATCGGACGCACCAGCGGAAAGCCACTGGAAACCATGTCGGCCGGCGAGTTGCACAAGGCGACGATCGCGCTCGGTCAGTCCTACGCCAAGAACCCCAACGACAAGCGGATCGCGACGAATTATGCCGCGGCGCTGCAAATGGATGGCGACGTCGACCAATCGCTCGCGGTGATGCGCAAACTGGCGATCGCCCTGCCGAAGGACCGCGACGTGCTCGCCGCCTATGGCAAGGCACTGGCCGCCAACGGGCAGTTCGAGCCGGCGCTCGACGCGGTGCGCCGCGCGCAGACACCGGAATATCCCGACTGGAAGCTGGTATCGGCGGAAGCCGCGATTCTCGACCAGCTTGGCCAGAGAGATGAGGCGCGCCAGAATTACCGCAAGGCGCTTGACCTCAAGCCGAACGAACCTTCAATCCTTTCAAATCTCGGCATGTCCTATGTGCTGGAAGGTGATCTGCGCACTGCCGAAACCTATATGCGCTCGGCCGCCCAGCAGCCGAACGCCGACAGCCGCGTCCGCCAGAACCTGGCGTTGGTCGTCGGCCTGCAGGGCCGCTTCGACGAAGCCGAGAAGATCGCCTCCCAGGAGCTTTCGGCCGAACAGGCGCAGGCGAACGTGACTTACCTTCGCCAGATGCTCGCCCAGCAGAACGCCTGGAGCCAGCTCAAGGACCAAGACAAGGCAAAGCCTGCCACCAATTGACCACGCTGGCTTTGCTCAAACCTGCCAGTTCCCTCAGCTCATCGACATGCTTGAAATACAAAGCCGCGTTGCATCAGCACCGCGGCTTTCGCAGGTGTTGTCGCCTGGCGAGGCTATTGGCTGCTCGACGTCGGCTGGTCGCCGAAGATGCCGCGCTGGCTCACCTGGATGCCGGCGGGGCCTAGAATGATGGCAAACAGCACGGGCAGGAAGAACAGTATCATCGGCACAGTGAGCTTCGGCGGCAAAGCCGCGGCTTTCTTCTCGGCGGCGTTCATGCGCATGTCGCGGCTTTCGCCGGCAAGCACGCGCAGCGCATGCGCCACCGGCGTGCCGTAGCGCTCGGCCTGCACCAGCGCCTGTGACACCGACTTGACCGACTCCAGGCCGGTGCGGCTTGCAAGGTTTTCGTAAGCCTGCTTGCGTTCCTGCAAGTAGGAAAGCTCGGCATTGGTCAGGATGAACTCTTCGGCAAGTGCCACCGATTGCGCGCCGATCTCGTCCGCGACCTTACGAAACGCCGCCTCCACGGACATGCCGGATTCGACGCAGATCAGCATCAGATCGAGTGCGTCCGGCCACGCCATCTGGATCGACTGCTTGCGTTTGGTGGCGCGGTTGTTGACATAGAGCACCGGCGCGTAAAAACCCGCATAGGCGACGACGATACAGACGAACAATTTGATGAGAGGCGGCTGCTCCGGCAACCCCCCGAGCACGAACAGATACATCGCGGCCAGCGCAAAGCCGACAAAGGGCAGGACCAGACGGAAGAAAAGAAACCGCGTCAGCGGATTCTGCCCGCGAAAGCCCGCCACCTTGAGTTTCTGCAAGGTGCCTTCATCGGCCAGGGCGCGCCTCAGGTCCAGCCGGTCGACAATGTTGCGCATGCCGATCGACTGTTCCTCGCGGAGGCCCTTGCGGCGGCGATCGGCCTCGATCGCAAGCCGCGCACGCTGCTTGGCGCGCAATTCGTCGCGCTCCAGCGCCACGGATTTCATGCGCGCCTTGAGCTGGTTTCCGCCAAAGGCAGGCAGCAGCGTAAAGACGGTCGCAAACACGGCGATGCCAACCAGCAAGGCAATCAGAAATGCCGGATCGGTAAGGGTTTTGACGACGTTCTCAGTCATGCGCTCGAAATCCTAAACTTCGAAGTTCATCATCTTGCGCATCACCAGGATGCCGATCCCCATCCAGACCGCCGAGCAGCCGAGGATCAGATTGCCGACGTTGGTGGTAAACAGAGGCATGATGTAGTTCGGGCTTGTCAGGTAGACGAGAAAGGCGACGACGAAAGGCAACGCGCCGATGATCACGGCGGACGCCTTCGCTTCCATGGACAGCGCCTGGACCTTGGCCTTCATTTTCTTGCGGTCGCGAAGCACGCGCGAAAGATTGCCCAGCGCCTCGGAAAGATTGCCGCCGGCCTGGGACTGGATCTGGATGACGATGCCGAAAAAGCTCGCTTCCGTGCACGGCATTGTCTCAGCCATGCGCATGCTGGCGTCGGGGATCGACAGGCCCATCTGCTGCGAATCGACGATGCGGCGGAACTCGGTCTTGACCGGTTCAGGGGATTCGTTGGCGATCAGGCGGACGGCGTCGTTTAGCGGCAGGCCGGATTTGACCGCACGCACGATGATGTCGAGCGCGTTCGGAAATTCGTTGAGGAATGCCTTGACCCGGCGGGCGCGGCAAAACGAGACGAACCAGCGTGGCAGGCCGAGAGCACCGACCAGCAGCGCACCCGGCAAGACAAACAACGGCGCGCCGATGAAATAGGCAAGAAACGTCAGGGCGACGCCACAAACCGCCGAGTAGAGATAGAAGCGCTCAAGTGAGAACTTCATGCCCGCCTGACGGATCTGAGCCTTCAGTGGCGGCTTTTTGACGATGCTCTGGTTGGTTTTTTGCTTCTGTTCGAGATCCTTCAGCGAATCCTGGACCGATTTTCGCCGCTTGGCCGCTTCCGCCATGCGATCGCGCGAGGCCTTGACGACGGCACCATCCGTCTCGGCGGTCTTGATCGTTTCAAGCCGCCTGCCGACTTGCTTCTCGGTGCTGATCCGATTGAACAGAAAAGCATAGGCGACCGCGCCGGCGCTGAAGCCGGCGAGCACGATGAATGCCAATACGGTGCCGTCAATTCCGAACATCGATTCCGGCCCCTACGCTTCCAGACACATCAGTCAGCGCGTTTCTCCATCGCCTCGAGCGCATTGGCGAGGCGCTGTTCCTCGCCATAATAGCGGGCGCGCTCCCAGAAGTGCGGGCGACCAATACCTGTCGACACGTGCTCACCCAGCAGCCTGCCGTTCGCGTCTTCGCCCTTTATGTTGTAGAGGACGATGTCCTGCGTGATGATGACGTCGCCCTCCATTCCAATCACCTCGGTGATGTGGGTGATGCGACGTGATCCGTCGCGCAGGCGTGCAGCCTGGATGATCACGTCCACCGAACCAACCACGATCTCACGCACGGTTTTCTGCGGCAGCGTGTAGCCGCCCATAGCGATCATCGATTCGATACGGTTCAGGCATTCGCGCGGACTGTTCGAGTGGATCGTGCCCATCGAGCCGTCATGGCCGGTGTTCATCGCCTGCAGAAGATCGAACACTTCAGGTCCGCGCACTTCGCCGACGATGATGCGCTCGGGCCGCATGCGCAGGCAGTTCTTGACCAGGTCGCGCATCGTCACCTCGCCCTCGCCCTCGAGGTTGGGCGGGCGGGTTTCCAGACGCACGACATGCGGCTGCTGCAGTTGCAGCTCGGCCGAGTCCTCGCAGGTGATGACGCGCTCCTCGCGGTCGATATAGTTGGTCAGGCAGTTGAGCAGCGTCGTCTTGCCCGAGCCGGTGCCGCCTGAAATGACGATGTTGCAGCGGACGCGGCCGATAATCTTGAGAATCTCGGCGCCGTGCGGCGAAATGGCGCCGAACTTGACCAGCTGATCGAGCGTCAGCTTGTCCTTCTTGAACTTGCGGATGGTGAGCGCTGTGCCGTCGATGGCGAGCGGCGGCGCGATGACGTTGACGCGGGAACCATCGGGAAGACGCGCGTCGCAGATCGGGCTCGATTCATCGACGCGGCGGCCCACCTGGCTGACGATGCGCTGACAGATGTTGAGGAGCTGCTGGTTGTCGCGGAAACGAATGCCGGTCTGCTCGACCTTGCCGTTGACCTCGATGTAGACGTTCTTGGAACCGTTGACCATGATGTCGGCGATGTCGTCGCGAGCGAGCAATGGCTCCAGCGGCCCGTAACCCAGCACGTCATTGCAGATGTCCTCGAGCAGTTCTTCCTGCTCGGCAATCGACATCGCGAAATTCTTGATCGCGATGATGTCGTTGACGATGTCGCGGATTTCCTCGCGTGCGCTTTCGGGATCGAGCTTGGCGAGCTGCGACAGGTCGATGGTGTCGATGAGAGCGGCAAATACCTGGCTCTTGGTGTCGTAGTAGGTTTCGCTCTTTTGGCGCTGAATCTTTTTCGGCTCCGGCGCCAATGGCGGCGCCTCGACCGCACGTCGCACGGGCGGCGGCGCGGCAGACGCGCCAAGCGACGGCGGCGGTGCGGGCTTGGCAAGAACCGCCGTTTCCGCAGGATTTGCCGCCGGCGCGGCAGGCGCAGGTGCCGGCTGACGGAATTCCGGGGTGAACCGGCTGCCGTCGTCGCTGCCTCTTTTACCAAACATGATCGATTACCAATTCCGCTCCGGAAGCATCACTTCTTGCTGCGCGAGAGCTTGCCAAGGAAATTGCCGAGGCCCGCTTTCTTTCTTGCCTTGATTTCGCTGCGCCCGGTCAGCACATGCGCAATCTCGTTGACCGTGCTGACAACCGGGTTCTTGGCATCCATTTCGCCGAGCATACGCCCGTTGTTGGCGGCGTTTCCGAACAGCAGCGGCTCGAAAGGAAGAACCGACATCGGCGACAGGCCGAGCGAGTCGGCGAAGTCGGATGACGCAATCTCCGGACGCTTTGGCACGCCGGCCTGATTGATGATCAGCTTCGGCGGTGGATCGTTCGGGCGAAGCCGCTTGAACATGTCGACCAGATTCTTGGTGTTGCGCAGATTGGCCAGCTCCGGCGTCGCCGTGATCACGATCTCGTCGGCCTTGACCAGTATGTTTTTGGTCCATCCCGTCCAGACGTGCGGAACATCGAGCACCAGAAGCGGCACGCTGCGCTGCGCCGTGTCGATAAGCTGCGTGAAAGCGTCGGGATCGAAATCGTAGACCCGCTCGAGCGTTGAAGGCGCTGCAAGCAGCGACAGATGCTGGGCGCACTGGGCAAGCAGCCGATCAAGATAGACCTCATCGAGGCGCTCCGGTGAGAATACGGCTTCGGCAATGCCTTGCGCGGGATCCTGATCGAAATTGATGTTGGCCGTTCCGAAAGCCAGGTCGAGATCGGCGACAACCACTTCGGACTTGAACAGCGACGACATCGCCCAAGCCACATTGTGGGCAATAGTCGAGGAGCCGACGCCACCCTTGGCGCCGATGAAGGCGATCGAGCGGCCGATCGGCTCGGCTTCCGGATCAACGAAAATCGTCGATATCACGCTGACGATATCGGCCATCGACACCGGCGCGATGACATATTCGGAAATGCCGGAGCGGATGAGCTCGCGATAAAGCCCGACGTCATTGTAGTGGCCGATGACCACGACCTTCGAGGTCGGATCGCAATATTCGGAGAGCTGCGTGAGCTGCGCGAGCAATTGCGTCGGCTCGCTGCGCGATTCCAGCAGGATCAGGTTCGGTGTCGGCGCCGATTGGTAGAATTCGATGGCGGTGGCGATGCCGCCCATATGGACCTTCAGATGGGCCTTCGCCATGCGACGATCCTCGCCGGCGCGCTCGACCGGATTGGCAACGCCCTCGGTCTCGCAAAATGCCTGAATCGAGATGCGCGGAATCGGCCGCAACGCCTGCATGGCGGCGATGTCCTGCTGCGAGGTTTCGCCGCCATCTACCGCTGTGTCGTAGGCAAGATTGCTCATTCTCATTTCTTTCCGTGACTGGCGCGGCTCAAGCTCAATACTCAACTTCCGAATTGCCGAAGAACTCTTCCGAAATGCCTCTCTGGCGGTAGACGTCGATCACCGCGCCGCGATTTTCCGCGTCGATATCGGATTGCTTGCGCGGTCCGAGCAGATCGGTCGGATTTACCATCTGGGCGGCAAGATTGTTCTGATACGAGCAGCCGAAATCGGCATAGTGCTTGTTTTCCGAGGTCTGCAGCAGGTCTTCGGGCCAGCGCCCGCAGCTGTCGGTCTGGGCCTTCACCGAGACATAGGCGACGCGGATCGGCGCCGACGCTTCGGCCGAAACCGACTGGTAGCTGGTCATGACGATCCGGTTCCGGCTGATGCCGCTGGCAATCGCAAGTCTGGCGAAATCGCGACCGGCCGCGGTCGCGGCGATCTCGTTGGCCGAACCGCTCGGGATCGAGATCGTCAGGGTCGGAGCGGCGCTCTTGTCGTAGCCATCCAGGAAGCCCAGAAGGGTGTCGCGCTGAGAGCCGGTCATGCCGCGATCGCCGGCGCCGACCGGAAGGTCGATCTTCAGGTTCTTCTCAGCAATCACGATCGGATGGGTGGTGCGATAA
>NZ_RZSX01000298.1:0-6753 GCF_004023105.1 Mesorhizobium sp. M5C.F.Ca.IN.020.32.2.1
TTCCTTGATGTCGCGGTCGGCGCCGAAGATGACGACGCCGACATTGTCAGCTTCGAGGTTGAGCGCCATGCCGCGGATGCCGCCGGGGAACTCGACCATCTCGCCGGCCTGGACATTGTCGAGGCCATAGACGCGGGCGATGCCGTCACCGACGGACAGAACCTGGCCGACTTCGGAGACCTCGGCCTCCTTGCCGAAATTCTTGATCTGGTCTTTCAGAATTGCGGAAATTTCCGCGGCGCGGATGTCCATCAGCCGACCTCTTTCAGTGCAAGCTTGAGCGAATTGAGTTTGGTTTTAAGCGACGTATCGATCTGGCGCGAGCCAATCTTGACCACCAGCCCACCGAGCAGCGACGGATCGACGGTCACGGTGATCGCGACATCCTTGCCGGCAACGCTTTTCAGCGCCGCCTTCAGCTCGGTTTGCTGGGCGTCGGTCAGCGCATGCGCCGAGGTAACTTCAGCGGCGGTCTCGCCACGGTGCTCGGCGGCGACCTGGCGGAATGCCTTGATCATGCCGGGGATGGCGAACAGACGGCGATTCTGGGCGACAACGCGCAGGAAATTGCCGGTGAGGCCGGTGATCCCTGCCTTGTCGGCGATCGCCGCAATGGCCTTGGCCTGGTCCTCGCTGGAGAACACCGGGCTGTTGATCAGACGGGCAAGTTCCGCACTGCCTTCGAGCATTGCCGCGAAACTGTTGAGGTCGGCCTCGACCTGGGCCACCGAATTCGCCTGGAGCGCGAGCTCGAACAGCGAACCCGCATAGCGCTCTGCGACACCTGAGATTGGCGATGACGATTGGGCCACGGACCGTCTTTTCTCTTGTCTGACAGGCCGCAGATTGTTGGCGCGAGCGAAAACTCTAGCTAAATCTTTGACCTTACTGCGTTTTTCCAAGCACGGAGGCGCGGCTTCCGCTATCCCCGGCCGAAAGTCGATTGCCGTCTAGCACAGGCATTTTAAGACCGCAATGCGTCGTCCCGCATGGTTTTCAGGCACTATTGTCGCATCCGGCGGTGCGGTTCGACCGTCGGTCCCGAATTAGCCTTTGATTCAAGGCACAAAGCCGAAGGCGAAGGCAAGCGGCAGCGCCGCCAGCACCAGTTCCACCACGATGGACGCCCAGTTGAAAGGCGTGTTGGCGCCGTCCGACATCATCGACAGCAGGCGGCCGAAGGCGGTGAACAGCCAGGAAAAGCCAAGCGCCATGTAGAGCAACGGTTGCGCCAGCAGAATGCAGCACAGGCTGACGCCAAGATAAAAACCCGACATCCGGCCGCGCCCTTCGGCGATCGCTGCCGCCTTCTCAGGCTTGACCTGCAGCCGCAGAATCCGGAAGGCCAGCCCCGGCGCCAGGAACAGCAGCAGGCCGAACAGCAAGGTCACGACGGCGCTCGACCACGCCAGCCACTCGCCCTGGCTCATCGGCCACGGAAACGCAAATTCCATACTGCCCCCTCGAAAATGGCTGGTTCGAAATTTCGGGCATTCTAGCGAAGGAAGAGACATGCGCCAGATGGCGTCGGCAATTTACGAAAAGCCTGTGAGCTGACGGCCTCTCACAAAAAGCTCTGCGGGTCTATGTCGACCTGCACCCGCACCGAGCCCCGTATCTTCGGTCCCTCGGCCAGCATGGTGCGAATGAACCCCTGCATGTCGGCGCGCCGCTCGCCCTGGATCAGCAGGCGAAAGCGATGGCGGCCGCCGATCAGCGACAGCGGCGCCTCGGCCGGGCCGAGCACGAACAGGTCGGAGGCCTGGGGCGCCGCCCGCCGCAGGCTGCGGGCGTGCCCTTCGGCTTCCGCCCGCGTCGCCGCACTGACGATGACGCCGGCGAGCCGGCCGAAGGGCGGCAGCGCCGCCCGCTCGCGCTCGGCAATCTCGCGTTCGTAGAAGGCCTCGGCATCGCCGGAGACGATCGCCCGCATCACCGGATGGTCGGGCTGGAAGGTCTGCAGCAGGCCCAGGCTCTTCTTGCCGGTACGGCCGGCGCGGCCGGTCACCTGGCTGAGCAGCTGGAAGGTGCGCTCGGCGGCACGCGGATCGCCATTGGCCAGGCCAAGATCGGCGTCGACCACGCCGACCAGGGTCATGTTTGGGAAATTGTGGCCCTTGGCGACGAGCTGCGTGCCGATGACTATGTCGGCCTCGCCGTTGGCGATGGCTTCAAGCTCTAACCTCAGCCGCCGCACGCCGCCCATCAGGTCGGACGACAAGACGATGGTTCGGGCGTCGGGGAAATGCGCGACGACCTCTTCGGCGATGCGTTCGACGCCCGGCCCGCACGCGACCAGATGATCAAGCGTGCCGCATTCCGGGCAGGCCTCGGGCCGTCGCTCATTGTGTCCGCAATGGTGGCAGACGAGCTGGCCGCGAAAGCGGTGCTCGACCAGCCAGGCCGAGCAGACCGGGCAGCCGAAGCGATGGCCGCAGACCCGGCACAGCGTCAGCGGCGCATAGCCGCGCCGGTTGAGGAACAGCAGCGACTGTTCCTTTTTCTCCAACGTCTGCCGCATATGGCCAAGCAGCACCGGCGACAGGAAACCGCCGCGCGCCGGCGGAGCGCGGCGCATGTCGATCGTCTTCAGGTCGGGAAGCGCCGCCTCGGCGAAGCGCGCCGAAAGCACCGCCCTGCTATAGCGGCCTTGGCTCGCATTGACCCGGCTTTCGACCGACGGCGTGGCTGAGGCGAGCACCACCGGAAAGCCGCCGATATGGCCGCGCACCACCGCCATGTCGCGCGCATTGTAGAAGACGCGGTCTTCCTGCTTGTAGGCCGGGTCGTGCTCCTCGTCGACGACGATCAGCCCGAGTTCCCTGAACGGCAGGAACAGCGCCGAACGCGCGCCGGCAACGACGCGGACGCCACCTTCCGCCACTTGCCGCCAGACGCGCTCGCGCATCCTTGGCGGCAGGTCCGAGTGCCATTCCGCCGGCTTGGCGCCGAACCGTTCCTGGAACCGCTCGAGGAAGGCATGGGTCAGCGCGATCTCCGGCAGCAGGATCAGAACCTGCATGCCACGGTCGAGCGCCGCCGCAACTGCCTCGAAATAGACCTCCGTCTTGCCCGATCCGGTCACCCCGTCGAGCAGCGTGACGCCGAATGCGCCGGCGGCGACATTGGTGCGCAGCATCTCGGCCGCATCGCTCTGGTCCGGCATCAGCGAAGGCTGGGCGTAATTCGGATCGGGTGCTGCGACCACCGGTCGCGGCGGGATCATAACCGTATCGAACACGCCTTGCGCTTTCAGCCCGTCGATAACGGTCGACGAGACCCCGGCGGCATGCGCCAGACCGGACCGCGTCCAGGCGAGCCCGCCTTCGGCTGTTTCCAGCACGCGCATCCTCGCACCCGTCATCCGATCGGGTTTGGCGAAGGTGCGTTGCAACCCTTCGATCCACGGTTCCGGGTCGAAGGCCTCCGGCGCCCGCAGCAGCATGCGCGCCACCATACCGGGCGGCGACAGCGTGTATTGCGCGATCCAGTCGACGAAGCGGCGCATAGCGCGGTCGATCGGTGGGCAGTCGAAGACCTGCTCGATCGGGCGCAGCTTCTTGGCATCGACCTTTTCGACGGCGCCGTCCCAGACGATGCCGGCGACCTGGCGCGGACCGAGCGGAACGCGCACGATCGAGCCCGGCACCACGCGCATGCCGGCGGGCACGGCGTAGGTGTAAGGCCGCTCGGCGGGCATCGGCACCAGCACCGGTGCGGCCGCGACAAAGGGCGAATCTTCGATCATGAGGCGTGACCTTGCCCCGACTTTGGTCTAGATCAAAGTCCGACCCCAAATGTGCATGACATGCACATGAAAAATTCTTCAGGAGACCGTCATGAAATTTTTTGTCGACACCGCCGATGTCAAGGAAATCCGTGAGCTGAACGATTTGGGGCTGCTCGACGGCGTCACCACCAATCCCTCGCTGATCCTCAAATCCGGCGGCAAGATCGCCGACGTCACCAGAGAGATCTGCGAGATCGTCAAGGGCCCGGTCTCGGCCGAAGTCGTCGCCACCGAATACACGGACATGATGGCGGAGGCCAAGATCCTGGCCAGGATCGCCGATAATGTTTGCATCAAGGTGCCGCTGACGCTCGACGGCCTGAGGGCCTGCAAGGACATCCGGTCGGAGGGCCGCATGGTCAATGTTACTTTGTGCTTCTCGGCCACCCAGGCGCTGCTCGCCGCCAAGGCCGGCGCCTCCTTCATCTCGCCCTTCGTCGGCCGCATCGACGACAGCGGCTGGGATGGCATGGAGCTGATCGCGGATATCCGCACCATCTACGACAATTATGATTTCCAGACCGAGATCCTGACCGCCTCGGTGCGCACGGTGAACCATGTCAAGCAGGCCGCACTGATCGGCGCCGACGTCATCACCGCCCCGCCGGCGACGCTGAAGGCGCTGGTCAAGCACCCGCTGACCGACAAGGGCCTGGAGCAGTTCCTCGCAGACTGGGCCAAGACCGGCCAGAAGATCGGCTGAAATCCAGAAGATCGGCTGAAATTAAGACGCCGCGTTCCCGTAAAAAGGCCGAGCAATCGGCCTTTTTTGTGCGCGAGCAACTAGACCTCGGCGTAGGCGGAACGCCTCGATCCACGCCGAAAAGTTTTAACCCGCCACTGTCTTGCCGTGCTTGACCAGATCCTGGGCGATCGACAGGCGCAGCAGGTCCGCCAGTTCGCGCGCCGCGCGGTTTTCGGCGTCGATTTGCGCCCGGTAGGAGGCAAATTCCTGACGGGGCCTGTCGAAGGACGACGCTATCGAGCGCCTGCCGGTCGCGATGGTCTTGCCGGTCTTGGCGTCGGTCAGCACATAATTCGCGGTCAGTGTCACCGTGCCCGCTGTCGGCTCGTCGTCATCGGTCGTGACCTGCACGGTCGCAGCGGATTCAACAAGTTCGGTAACGCCGAGATCGAGCGAATAGGCTGGCGACGCCGGCTCGCCCGCGCCCTGGCCAAGCGCGAAGATCAGATTGTTGCGGACCTGCTGGGCGTAGCGGGTGTGGACCGGCTTGACCGAGATGGACCCGAGTTCGGCGGCAGCCCCGACTTGCGAACCGGCCGACAGCGGCGCGCTCGAATAGAGCGGGCGCACCGTGCAGGCCGAAACCAGCGCAACCGAAGCGACCAGGCCATACAGCGCGGTACGGCGCAGCAAATGCGCCACTTCTGTCTTCCTCGGATCAGGCAACGACATTGACGATCCTCTGCGGGACGATGATCACCTTGCGCGGTGCCTTACCTTCGAGCGCTTTCTGCACGAAGTCGAGAGCCAGAACCGCTTTTTCGACGGCACCTTGATCCGCGTCGCGGGCAATTGTCAAATCGCCGCGTTTCTTGCCGTTGACCTGGACCGGCAGCACGATTTCGCTGTCGACGACAAGCGACGGATCATAGACAGGCCAGGGCCGTTCGGCGACCAGATCGGTGCCGCCGAGCGTCTGCCAGCATTCCTCGGCCAGATGCGGCATGACCGGCGCAATCAGATGCACGAGGATGTCGACGGCTTGCCGGCACGCAGCCTTGAGCGCCGGATCGGCCTTGCCTTCGGCCGCCTCGTTGAGCGGCGTGGTGAGCGCGTTGGCGAGCTCGTAGATGCGGGCGATGGCGCGATTGAAGGCGAGCTTTTCGATATCCTCGCCGACCGATTTCAACGCCTTGTGCGCGGCCTTGGAAACAGTCCCTGCCTCGCCCTCCTTCGCCGCTGCCGGCTGGATTCCGGCGAGCGATTCGGCAGCCATCGACACCAGGCGCCAGATCCGCTGGATGAAGCGGTGCGCGCCGGCAGCACCCTCGTCGGTCCATTCCACGTCACGCTCGGGCGGCGAGTCCGACAGCATGAACCAGCGGGCGGTGTCGGCGCCGTAGCCGTCGGTGATCTCTTCCGGGCTCACCGTGTTCTTCTTCGACTTCGACATTTTTTCGAGCGGGCCGATCACCGCCTCTTCACCGGTCGCGATTTCGATGGCCCGGCGTTTGCCGTCGACGTCCTCTAGCCGAACCTCGCTGGGCGCAAGCCAGCGGCTGTTAGAGCCACTGCCGACCCGATAGGTCTCGTGCACCACCATACCTTGCGTGAACAGGCCCTTGAATGGCTCGGCCAGATCGGCATGTCCGGTCTCGCGCATAGCGCGGGTGAAGAAGCGTGAATAGAGAAGGTGCAAAATGGCGTGCTCGATGCCGCCGATATACTGGTCGACCGGCAGCCATTCGGTAGCTGCCTTGGGATCGGTCGGGTCGTTCGCCCAGGGCGCGGTGAAGCGCGCGAAATACCAGGACGAATCGACGAAGGTGTCCATTGTATCGGTTTCGCGGCGTGCATCCTTGCCGCATTGCGGGCATTTCACATGCCGCCATGTCGGATGGCGGTCGAGCGGATTGCCCGGCCGGTCAAACTCGATGTCGTCCGGCAGCCTGACCGGCAGGTCCGCCTTCGGCACCGGCACCACGCCGCAATCCTCGCAGTGGATCATCGGAATCGGGCAGCCCCAGTAGCGCTGGCGCGAAATTCCCCAGTCGCGCAGGCGGAAGTTGACCTTGCGCTCGGCCATCGGCCGATTACCGATGGTCTTTTGTTCCAGCAGCTTCGCCACCTCGTCGAACGCCTGATCAGGCTTCATGCCGTCGAGGAAGCGCGAATTGATCATCACGCCGTCGCCGACATAGGCCTCGTCGATGATCTGGAAGTTTCCCTGGTTCTCGCCTTCCGGCATCACAACCGGAATGACCGGCAGGCCGTATCT
>NZ_RZSX01000299.1:0-6705 GCF_004023105.1 Mesorhizobium sp. M5C.F.Ca.IN.020.32.2.1
GAGGAACGCCAGAAGCGGCGCAAAGAGCGCGAAGCCGCCAGACAGCGCAACGCCGAACCCGAGCCGGCGATCACCGAGGAGCGCGTGAAGCGGCGCAAGGAGCGCGAAGCGGCGATGCGTCGTCCCGAAAACGCCGCCAGGCTCTTCGACAGCGCCAAGGAAAAGCCGGTGAGGCGCAAGCCGGGCGGCGCCGAGCCGGATCAGCCCGCTCGGGCCAGGGCCGAGCGGCTGCCCGAAAGCGACGCCGCGGCGCAGGCGCGAGCCTCGAGAGATCCAGTGCAAATCGGCTCCGTCATCTCCGAGGAAGGCCGCCGCATCGAACGCCCGCGCAGGGAGCGTCCCGAGGTTCCGCAGGGCGCGGAACTCGTGCGCGAGGTCAACAACCGCTTCATCTTCCGAACCGACAACACCTATTTCATCGAGCGGCCTCGCGAGGAGCGCTTCATCATCGACGCGCGCGAGGTCTACTACGAGGAACTGCCGCGCAGCCGGCAGCGCGAGGTTGTGGTCCGTCCCGACGGGACGCGGATCGTCACGATCCGCAACCGCTGGGGAGATGTCGTCCGCCGTGTGAAGATCCTGCCCGACGATCGCGAGATCGTCCTCGTCTATGTCGAAGACGACTATTACGACGAGGTGCTGGAATGGCGCGATCCCGGCCTCGACCTGCCGCCCCTCGACCTCGACATTCCGGTTCGCGACTACATACTGGACGCGGAATGGGTTGAGGACCCCGAAGACTACTATACATTCCTCGACCAGCCGCCGGTCGAGCTGGTGGAGCGCACCTACTCGCTTGACGAGGTCCGGCGTTCGGCGCGCATCCGCGACAAGGTCAGGCGCATCGATCTCGATATCATCAATTTCGAGTTCGGCTCGGCCCAGATCCCGGAGAGCGAGATCGGCAAGCTCGAAGGCGTCGCCGAGGCCATGCAGCGCCTGCTCAAGGAGAACCCGGGCGAGACCTTCCTGATCGAGGGTCACACCGATGCGGTCGGGGCGGAGGTGGCGAACCTGGCGCTGTCGGACCAGCGGGCCGAGGCGGTGGCGACCGCGCTGACCAACGTCTTCGACATAGCGCCCGAGAACATGGAGACGCAGGGCTATGGCGAGCAGTACCTGAAGGTTGAAACCCAGGAGCCCGAACGCGAGAACCGGCGCGTCGCGATCCGCCGCATCACGCCGCTGGTCGCACCCGTGGCGAGCTCCGAATAGGCCCCACCCTTGTTTTGAGCCTGCCGGGAAGGTAGCGCCAGGCTCAGCGTATCGAGCGGGCCAAATAGACGACACGCATCCAGCCCGGTCAAGATCCGCTTCCGCCACCTGTTGCGATATTGAGGTCGAAATCGAGCAACAACTGGATTGGGTCAAGCCCTGCCCTGCTTGAGTGAACCGGATTAATTGGCGCCGAGGAAGTGGGCGGCGCCCGGGCGTGTTAGAGCTGGCGAAGACCTTGCCGGACGGGCCGATCTCGTGGATGCGGCCTTCAGGTATGAAGGACGGCGCGGCTGGCGAAACGCATTGCATTGAGTGACCAGCGTTATGCCGTCGGGACGAGGGCGAGCACCTCGGCAACCAATTCGGGGTCAAGTGCGGAGATCGTCGATGGCGCCCCGGTTAGGCGCGAAGAACCTCACGACCGGAAAGGGATCGTGGTTCGGAACCGATTTGCAAGCAAGGCTGGGGCGACAAGATAAAGGACCATGGCGATCATCACGACGCCGGAGAACCCGATATGCATTGCAAGCAGCGTGGCGAGAATCGCGCTCAGCACGGACGCACAGCCGTTGATTCCCCACGCCCAGGGAATGAATGTTTCCGAACGCGCGCCGACATGCCCGAGGCCGAGGGGAAACGGCATGCCCATAAAAAGAGCGAGCGGCGCTATGAGAAGGAGCGCGATGGCGATCTTCGCGGCGTCCGGGAACGCCAGCAGCCTTTCGAATACTGAGGGTAGCGCGAGAAGGTAGGTGGCAGCCAGGACCGCGATAACCCCGACAGCGAGGGCGATGCCGCGCACCGCCGATCCGCGCCCGACAGCCGCTGCCCAGCGTGCGGCAACGGCGCTACCGAGACCGGCGAAGGCGAGGAAGCCCGCAAGCACGACAGCGACAGCGTAGAACGGATGACCGAGGAACAGCACAAAGCGCTGGATGAAGGCGATTTCGATGAAGAGGAAGGCTAGCCCCAAGGCAAGGAAGTAGAGCCCGAAGCGCAGCCGGTGCAAAGCTTTCCCGAGCGCGTGTCTGCGAATCCATAGCGGCAGGAGAATCAGGACGGCGCTGAGGATGGCAGCCTGGACCAGAGTCGTCACGAGGATCAGGTAGCTCCAGTCGAGCATCGCTGCCCCGCCCTGGGTGCGCAGGGCTAGGAGTTCGGGCAGGGCGCGCCAGCGGAAGAAGTCGAAGAAATAGGGCCGGTTGTCGGTGGCCGGTGCGATGGCGAACTTGTAGCGCTCGATGAAGTCGGCGCACTCAGGGCCGAGGAGGGCGAGGGCTCCCTCGTAGAGATATTCCTGATCGAGCTGGTTGAAGTGGTTCACATCGCTCGCGGAGATGCCTGGCACCCAAGAGATGTCGAAGAAGTTCTCGGCCGCGAAGCTGCGAATGGCCGCAATGTCTTCGCCTTTGAAGGGCGACTTGGCGACGAGCAAAGTAGCGGTATTCCAGCTCCGGATCAGCGCCAGGTGCCGGCCCGGCTCGGCCACGCCTTCCGCCTTGAGCGCTGCTATGGCGGTGGCCAACAGCTTAAGGCTGTCACGCGGCGGCACTCGCAGCCATCGTGTGATAGCGACGACACCATCTGGTCTGAGAATCGCTAGGTAATCCCGCATTGCCTCCACGGTATAGGTGTAATTTTCATGCAAGCTCTGCACGCCGGCCGCGGCCGCGCTGAAGGAGTCAAGGAGCGGCATCTGGATCAGATCGTAGGGCTCGCCGGCAGTCGCAGCGAAGGCGCGCGCCTCGGCCAAATGCAAGCGCAGGTTCGGTCGGCTGAAGATACCGCCAGCGAAGTCGGCGAAGCGATTCCGAGCCAAGTCGATCATTTGCGGGTTGACCTCTACCGCATCCACCGTATCGGCCCCGGCGCGCAGCGCCAGCAGCACCTGCTCGCCGCCCCCGGCGCCGAGGATTAGTACCCGCGGCCGCTCGAGGATGCGGTACGGCAGCGCCGCCGTTGTCCGGTCGAGATAGGCGACCTTCGCCGGATCGCCTCCATAGGCGGTAATCGCCGCAATACTGTCGCCATCGGTGAAGACGGCGAGTTGCGCAGGCGGCTCTTGGGTGTTGGCTAGGCTGAGGCCAGGCGCGTAACGGAAGGGGACGGTCGGACTCTCGACAACCGTCAGCAACCCGAGCGGGCTCGACCGCTCCTCGATCACCCGCGCGTTCGGAACCTCCAGGGCCATGCGGAGGCCCTTATACTGCGACATATGCGGCTCGGGGGCCACCCAGGACGGCGGTAGCGATACTGCAACGAACGCCGCTGCCAATCCAAGGCCGCCCGCTGCGAGCCACCGATGGCGGACCATGCCGAACGCGGCAAGGGCAGCCGCCGCGAATGCCAGTGCTGCAACGAAACGCAGCGCCGTAGATGGGAAGACCAGGAACAGGAGCCCGACGATACCCAGCGCACCGATCCCTGCGCCGGCCAAGTCGAAGGCGTAAACGCGTCCGATCTGTCCGGGATGGCGGCAGAAAGCAAGGCCGACGCAGGTCGCGCCAAAGAAGAACGGCAGGATCAGAAGCGCATAGCTGGCCGCGAGCCAACCGAGCTGCCGCGGATCCCAGATGATCTCGAGCGCGTTGAACGGCAGACGTTCGGCGATGGCGAAGCTGGCTACGGCGGTCATGCCGAACAGCGCTGCCGACGCCGCGAAAGCAGCCGGGTACCGCTCCACTAGCCAGCGCTGGGCGAGCGCAATGAACGTACCGCTCGCACCGAAGCCCAAGAGCGCGATGCTGATGATCATGTAGGCAAAATGGTGCCATTGAACGATCGAAAACAATCGCATCAGCAGCAATTCGTAACCGAGAACCGCTGCCGAAATGAGACCGACTGGTAGCATGCGGCCCGCTCTCACCGGGAGGGACCTCCCCGCAGCGGAACGAAGCTCACCGGCAGCAGCTGCCGGGTCGTGATGCCTCCGCCTAGTCGCTTCTCGACGAGCATGAGAAACTGGGTTGCAAAGGGGCCTCCCACGGGGATGACCATCCGACCTCCTTCAGCGAGCTGCTCGACAAGCGGCGGCGGGATGTGGCTGGCAGCCGCGGTCACTACGATGCCGTCGAAGGGCGCGTGCTCAGGCCAGCCGTAATAGCCGTCGTCCACCTTCACCTGAACGTTGTCGAAGCGGGGCACCGCAAGTCGTGCCGCTGCCCTCTTGCCCAGTTCCGGGATAATTTCGATCGAGTAAACCTTGGCGGCGAGGGGCGACAGGACGGCTGCCTGATAGCCCGAGCCGGTGCCGATCTCGAGGACGGTGTCGCCAGGCCGGGCATTGATCAGGTCGGTCATAAGCGCGACGATAAAGGGCTGCGAGATCGTCTGACCGTGCCCGATCGGCAGGGGCCGGTCATGATAGGCCGCGCCGCGCTGCGCCTCGGGTACGAAACGGTCGCGCGGCACGGTGCCCATTGTCTTGAGCACCGCCGGATCGATTCTGTATGCCGCGGAGCGGGCGTGTCCCTTTATCGTCTCGATCATGGCCGCACGCTCGGCTGCGCGGTCCTGGGCGGGCGCCGATGTCGAAACGAAGGCGGCGAAACTCGCGAGAAACGCGGCCAGCAACGCTCGGCACTGGGCTAGAGCACTCATGAACCTCTCCTGGCCCACGACGTCGAGAACAAAGGCGGCGGCTTTTTGAAGCAAACGCCGCTCCGATCTCACACCAAACATGTCGCGGCACCAGGTCCGGATCAACCCCGTTGGAGGTTGGTGGTGCGCCAGAAGGCGTCTTCCGCCTCAGGCGGCGACCGCAAATGGGACGGCAAGCAGCCTGACTGCATTATGCATCCTTCAGGGGTACCAGGGACCTTGCGGTTACCTGCCTGCAAGTCCGCTATCCACTTCATTGCAGCCCCTCCGACGAATCGACACAAAGGTCCGGAGCGGGTCATGTCGAGACCTCAAGCAGGACTCGCCAAGCGGCTTTGGCGCAGACCAAATCAGCCGATTTGCACGCCAGAGTACGCCGTAGCTCCCCCACGACGGTAATGCCTCTTTACGCCCGGCTCCGACCGGGCTTGAGATAGTCTAGTCGTTGGAAGGAAGCTGAGAGCCGTAAGAGCAGCCAACATCGAACGGAGACCAACTGGGCGCCGAATCTGCGCTATCGCCGACCGATTGCCCCTTACTCCCACTCGATTGTCTACTGCCCTCATAGCTTATTGATTAGATAGAATTCTAATTGGCGTTCCTTCGAATACCGTCAACAATACCGTCACAAAATGGCTTAAATCCAAATCTGCGACGGAGCACCTCGCAGTATCCGAAACACCGCCGATCGCCGCAGGGCCGTGCAGTGTCCTGAGATACCATCTTTCTGTTGGCCTCTGCTGTAGGGATGCCTGTCAGATCGTTAGCTCGGGATCGTGCTGCTTGCCAACCGGGTTTTTTGTGCTCTGACGGGTCCATGGGCTGTAGCGCGGCTTTTGTTCCCATCGCGGCTGAGGAAGCGGGTCGTCAGTCAGGAAATGACCGATAGCATTGACAATGCACCAAACCCTCCTCGCCTTTGGTCCGTTGGACCGATGGCGCTGCCGAGATTTCCCATTTCTCGTCTGCGTTGTCGGTCTCTTTTTTGGCCGGGCGGGCGGCAACTCGTTCGGATTGCCCTTTAAGTGGGGGAGCGTCACCTGCACCGATTAAGCGGTTCAGTGCCCTGCGTTCTGGCCCTTAGGAATGTGTCTCGTGCCGAATGCCGTTGTTGAACGGTAAGAAGGGGGCTGTTTGTGGAGGCGTTCAGTATTAGGCGCTGGGGCCATCTGGTCCCGTCATTGCGTGCCATTGCTCGATGTGCGGGCCCGTTTGAGCGCCAAGCGACACACACCATGGCCAGCAACGGTAAGACTGTGATACCATTGCACAAGTTGCGTCGTCGCCGCCGGCAGACTGTCGTTCCGCGAAGCCGGACAAGCGCAGTGCTCAGTATCGTAAGTCTCAACCCGATGAACAAGTAGCCGCGGATTATGGAACTTGTCGTCGCCCTTGGCCTGATCGCCTTCAAGGTCGCGTTGCTGATTGCGATCCTGCTGCTGCTGCCTTTGCCGCTGACCTGGGTGGAACGCAAGATCGCCGGGCACATCCAGCAGCGGATGGGGCCGATGCGCGTGGGGTGGCACGGGCTGCTGCAGCCGGTGGCGGACGGCATCAAGCTCTTGACCAAAGAGGACCACATCCCGGCCGAAGCCGACCGCTTCCTGTTCAAACTGGCGCCGATCCTGGCGCTCGCCCCGCCCTTCGTGGTGTTCGTCGCGATCCCCTTCGGCGAAAGCGTCTCGGTCCTCGGCGCCGAGATCACGCTCTACGTCTCCAACATGAACGTGGCGCTCCTTTTCGTCTTCGCGGTGATCGGGATCGAGGTCTATGGCGTCATCTTCGGCGGCTGGGCCGCGAACAGCAAATACGCGGTCCTGGGCAGCCTCAGGACTTGCGCGCAGATGATCAGCTACGAGATCCCCATGGGGTTCGCGGTCATCGGCG
>NZ_RZSX01000029.1:0-16434 GCF_004023105.1 Mesorhizobium sp. M5C.F.Ca.IN.020.32.2.1
ACATTCCGTCGTCGCGCCGGCTGCGTCCGGTCGAAGTGACCCAGACGCTGGCGCAGACCACCAAGATCGAAATGGATCTGCGGCTCGAGGCGGCAGCGCTTTCGGAACTCGGCGAGAACACCAAAGACGATCCCGGCTTTCGCGTCCCGTCCGTCGACTGGGAACGTACTGGCCGTGACGTACTGACCATGGAATGGGTCGACGGCATCAAGATGAACGACATTGCCGGCCTCGCTGCCGCCGGCCATGACCTGAAGGCGATCGCCGTCAACCTGGTCCAGTCGTTCCTGCGCCACACACTGCGTGACGGTTTCTTCCACGCCGACATGCACCCGGGTAACCTGTTCGTCGAGCCCGATGGCACCATCGTCGCTGTCGATCTCGGCATTGCCGGCCGGCTCGGCAAGAAGGAGCGCCGGTTCCTCGCCGAAATTCTCTACGGCTTCATCACTCGTGACTATCTGCGCGTCGCCGAAGTGCATTTCGAGGCAGGCTACGTGCCGCGCCAGCATAATGTCGCGGCATTCGGCCAGGCGATCCGGGCGATCGGCGAGCCGATCCACGACCAGCCGGCTGAAACCATCTCGATGGCCAAGCTCTTGGCGCTTCTGTTCGAGGTGACCGATCTCTTCGACATGGCGACGCGCTCCGAATTGGTGCTGCTGCAGAAGACCATGGTGGTGGTCGAAGGCGTCGCCCGCACCCTCGACCCGGCCTTCAACATGTGGAAGACGTCCGAGCCGGTTGTCGGCGGCTGGATATCGGGCAATCTCGGCCCGCGTGCTCTGCTGGCCGACGCACGTGACGGCGCCAGCGCGCTGCTGGCGCTGGCCCGCCAGGCGCCCGACCTCGCCGCCCGCACCGAGCGGCTGTCGCGCGAGATCGATTTGATGGCCGAACACGGGCTGCGTTTCGATGAAAGGACGGCGCGCGCCATCGGCAAGGCCGAGGCGCGCTACACCCGCTCCGGCCGGCTGGCGCTGTGGGTGATCGCGCTGGCAATGGTCACCATTGCGTGGAAGCTGCTCTGAATGCAAGCAATGACAGCAGTGCTGTCATTGCAGTCATGCTGCTTATTACCTATGTTAAGGGCAAGGAGCGTGACCATGAGCACGATAACAATCCGCAATCTTGACGAAAGCGTAAAGCAGGTGCTTCGCGAGCGCGCGGCCGCGCGTGGCGTTTCGATGGAGCAGGAAGCGCGGGATGCCTTGCGTGAGGTGGCGATCCCAAAAACCAAGCTTGAGAAGGGGGCGTGGCGGCTGAAGGCGTCACGTGAAGAAATTTTGGCGCTCGGACGGAAGTTGGAACATCCTTTTGACCTCAAGGCGCTCACTGATCATATGTGGGACGAGGGACTTCTGTGACAGTCGCAGTCGATACGTCGGCATTGATCGCAATCATTGGCGCAGAGCCGGATGCGGCTGCGTTCGTCGATGTTTTCGGAACCTCACCTGCTGCACTGATAAGCACTGCGACGCTGCTGGAGGCGCATTGTGTAGCGAGCCGATCAAGCGGTAGCGTCAACGCTAGCGAGTTCCAAATGCTTATCGACCGTCTTGAGTTGACGGTAGTTCCTTTTGATTTGGCGCAGCTTGAAGTCGCACGGCTTGCCTACTCTCGTTATGGTCGTGGATCTGGCCATCGTGCTGATCTCAATATGGGCGACTGCTTCGCCTACGCCTTGGCCAAGACGCGAAACCTCCCGCTGCTTTTCAAGGGCAATGATTTCATCCATACCGATATCGAACCGGCTCTGAGGCCGGCATGACATTGGACAAAGAGCTGGCCTCGGGCATGACCCTCTCCGGCAAGCGCATCCTGCTCATCATCGGCGGTGGCATCGCCGCCTACAAGGCGCTCGACCTGATCCGCCGGCTGCGTGAGCGGGGCGCCGCCGTGCGGGTGGTGATGACCGCTGCAGCGCAGGAATTCGTCACCACACTGTCGGCCGGGGCGCTCTCTGCCGATCACGTCTTCACCGATTTGTTCGACCGCAATGACGAACACGATGTCGGCCACATCCGCCTGTCGCGCGAGGCCGACCTTTTGGTCGTGGCGCCGGCCACCGCCAACCTGATAGCGAAGCTTGCCAACGGCCACGCCAACGATCTTGCCTCGACCGTGCTTATCGCCACCGACAAGCCGGTGCTGATGGCGCCCGCCATGAACCCGAAAATGTGGTCGCATCCGGCGACCCGGCGCAACCGCGCGACGTTGCAGAAGGACGGCGTCGCATTCGTCGGCCCGGCAAAGGGCGAGATGGCCGAGAGCAACGAGGCGGGCGAGGGCCGCATGGCCGAGTCGCTGGAGATCGTCGCTGCGATCGAGGCGCTGCTCGATATCAGGCCGAAGCCGCTCGCAGGCAGAAAGGTCATCGTCACCTCAGGTCCGACGCATGAGCCGATCGACCCGGTGCGCTACATCGCCAATCGCTCGTCCGGCAAGCAGGGCCATGCAATCGCGGCGGCACTGGCTAGGCTGGGCGCTGATGTGCACCTCGTCTCCGGTCCGGTCGGTATTGCCGATCCGGCTGAGGTCACAACACTGCATGTCGAAACCGCGAACGAGATGAAAGACGCTGTCGAACAGCTGCTGCCGGCGGACGCGGCGGTGTTCGTCGCGGCGGTCGCCGACTGGCGCAGCGAGACTTCGGCCGGCGAGAAGATCAAGAAGGTGGCGGGCGAGGGGCCGCCGGCGCTGCAGATGATCGAAAACCCCGATATTCTTGCCGGTGTCGGTCATCACAGGAAGCGGCCCAGCCTGGTCGTCGGCTTTGCCGCCGAGACGCGGGATCTCGTTAGGAACGCCGAGGCCAAGCTCAAGAAGAAGGGCGCCGATTTCATCGTCGCCAACGACGTGTCTCCCGAAAGCGGGGTGATGGGCGGCGACCGCAACAAGGTGCGGATCGTCTCGAAGGCCGGTGTTGAGGAATGGCCTGAGATGAGCAAGGACGAGGTGGCGACGCGGCTCGCCGCCTTGATCGCCGAACGGCTTAAGACGATTACTGTCTAGCTGGTCGCTTCCTGTGGCCGGGCTGCCGGTCCCGAGATCCTGAGGGCGGCGAGGCATCCCAGAATCCCGAGTGGCACGAAGGCGAGAAACAGCCAGGTGGCGACATTTGCCGCCGCCTCACGGTTCAGGCCTTCGGAAAAACCGCTGGCATTGGCGACGATGCCGGTCAGTGCGGCACCCACCGCATAGCCAATGCGCTGCATGGTCGGCACGGCGGCGGAGGCGATCGTCTGCTCACCATCCCTAGCCGATGCCACGATCACGCGTGTGACGAAGGGCCAGGCAATGCCGAAGCCGCCGCCCTGCAGCAAGGCGCAAAACAGGATCAGCGGAATCGAACCCGCCGGCACGGCGTAGGCGAAACCGACGATGCCGGCCGCGATCATCAGTGCGCCGCCGGTGATGATCAGCCTCTCGCGTTCCGGCGGCGCATTGGCGACGAGGATCGACAGGATCGACCAGGCGATCGATTCGGCGGCGATGATATAGCCGGTGGTCAGGATCGGAATGCCGTGCAGGCTGGTCAGAAGCAGCGGCCCGTAGACGGCGAAGGAACAGGTCGCCACCGAAAAGGCGGCGACCATGGTCATGCCTGCGCCGACCGGCGTGCGCCATGAGAACAGCCGCGACGGGAACAGCCGCGAGCCCGGCTTCAGCGCGTCGATGCGGATGAACAGCGCAAGCCCGATCAGTCCGAGGACCAGCAGTAGAGAGGAACGCAGCAGGGCAATGTCGACCCCAGCCGTGGCAATCAGCACGACGCTGACGGCCAAGCAGCCGAGCGCGGCAAAGGGGAAGGGCGGCGCCGTTCCAGTGATCGCCTGTGGCCTGGTTGCCTCAGGCGTGTCGAGCACGATAAAGCTCGCCAGCGCCATGGCCGTGCCGCCGACCGTGAAGACGCCGAAAGCCCAACGCCAGGAGAGCAGATCGGTCATCAACGCACCGAGCACCGGTCCGCTGAAGGCGGCGACGCCCCAGATCGCCGACATGACGCCGAAAAGCTGCGGCCAGATGGCACGTGGAAACAGCCGCTCGACCGAGACGAAGGCCAGCGACACCAGCGCGCCGCCGCCAAAACCCTCGATCAAGCGCCCGGCCAGGAACAGCGGCATGGAGGGCGCGATGGCGCAGACCAGGGCGCCGGCGGCATAGAGCAGGGCGGCGACTATCATGTTGGTGCGCAGCGCGACATAGCTCACCAGCCGTCCGGCGGCAGCGCCTGCGACGATGGCGCCGAGCTCGTAGATTGCCAGCGACCAGCCGACAAGCTGAACGCCGGCGAGTTCGCCGACCATGGCTGGCATCACCGTTGCCACCATGGTTTCGTTGGTGGCGTGCAGCAGGATGCCGAGGCTGATGAAGCAGAAGCGCGCCAGATCGCCGCTCGCCCACAGCGCGCGCCAGTCGACCCTGTTTGTGCTGGTTTCCGTCACCCCGCCCTCCCACTTTCTTATACGCCGATGAAAAATGGTGGAGCGCTCTTCGATTCCAACAAGCACGCGGCGCTTCGGGGGCGGGTTGTAAAACCTCAACCGCAGTTGAGTTCAAACGGTTTTTGCGGGTGCGCCGAGATGCTGGCGGGAAGTCAGGGTGATCGAAGATTGGCGATCATGGCGTCAGCGATGATCATCCTTGGCATGGCGGTTTTCCAAAAAATCATGCGGCGCGGAACAGTCCAATCCTGTTCCGCGCCGCAGAGCCTCGCTATGGCACGCTTATTTGAACGAGTGGATCAGCTCCAGTGACGTGACGGCGACTGCCAGGTTGACACCGGTCTGCGCCTGTACGTTCAGAGGCTGCAGCGAGAACGCGCTGTTCAGTCCACCGACCAGAAGGTTGGCGCCGCCGCCAGTCACCAGGCTGGCCTCAGCGTTGACGCCATAATAGCTGCCGGCAAGATCGCCGGAATTACGGTCGCGGGTGGCCGCCAGAACCGCCCATATCAATTCGCCCTGGTGCGTCCTGCCGACGTCGACGCCGAGCTTGGAAATGACGCCGGTATAGGCTTCGGGGGGACCGCCATGATGAGGGCGAAAGGTGCAGGCCACGCCTTTGTTGGATGTGACGATGTAGCCGGTGCCGCCGTCGATGGTGCAGTCGAGCACGCCGAGCTCCAGCCTGCCCGCGCTGGCAGGGGCAGCGAGCACCGTCGCGGCGAGGGCGGCGGCACAGGCGAGTTTCTTGATCATGGGAAGGGTCCTTTTCGCGAATTGCTTTGAACAACGGCTGAACATCCCGAGCGTTCCGCCGAAACTTGGCGCGATCAAGTCAATGCACAGTCGTTGAAGGTTTCGAGGCCATGCCAAACGGCAGGCCTGCCATATCAGACCCAACGCTGCCGTCGGTCAGCCGGTGCTGGTGCGCGCCAGGCCGTCCTTGGCCGGCTGGTAGGTGGGGTTGAGGCGCACTGCCTCGCGGTAGGATTTTGCCGCCTTGGCCTTGTCGCCGCGCCGCTCGTAGATCAGCGCCTGGTTGGACCAGGCCTCGGCATTCTTGCCGTCGAGCTTGATCGCCATGTTAATGTCGGCGAAGGCATTGTCCTCGTCGTTCATGGCGAGGTAGGAGAGACCGCGGCCATTGTAGGGTTCGGCGGCGTCCGGCGCCAGCGAGATGGCGGTCGAGAAGTCCTCGATGGCAAAAGCGTGCTGGCCCTGGCTCTGGTAGATCAGGCCGCGATTGTGGTAGGCGCGAGCGTCTGTCGTGTCGAGTTGGATCGCCTTCTGGAAATCGTTGAACGCTTCCTGGATGCGGCCGGCTTTGCGGTAGAGGTTGCCGCGGCCGATATAGGCGGCGTCATAGTCGGGATTGATCTGGATCGAGCGGTTGTAGTCGGCAAGCGCGGCCGCCTGGTCGCCGAGAAAGCGCTGGATGAGAGCGCGGTTCGAATAGGCCTGGTAGAAATTCCGATTGAGCTGGATGGCGGTGTCGAAGTCCTTGAGCGCCGCCTGATACTGGCCGCCGCGGCCATAGGCGGAGCCGCGCACATTGTAGCCTTCGGGATCCTGGGGACTGCGCTGGATAACGGCCGACAGCGAGGAGATGTTCTCCGCCGACCCTTGTGCCTTGTCGATGTTGGTGAATTCGCCGGTCGGGACTGTCTGGCAGCCGGCGAGCGCCAAGCCGGAAAGCACGGCTGCCGTCAGGGCGAAGCCGCGCATTGCGGTTCTGCGCTCCACGCTGGTTGCGTTCATATCTGCTCTGTCCTCACTGCCCGCCGCGCCGTCAGGTCTGTTCCGTCTCCGAACCGGCCCTCTCCGAACTGGTCGAATTCAACAAAAAGGTGGCGGCGATTACGCATCGCGCCACCTTGGGTATCCTTCGAAAAGGACGAAAAATTGGCGTCAGAACCGCGGCGGACGCGGAGCACCTGCACCAGCAGCACCAGCCGCCACCGGACGCGGCGTCATCGGCAGCAGACCCTCGCGCTGGGCGCGCTTGCGGGCCAGCTTGCGGGCGCGGCGAACGGCTTCCGCCTTTTCGCGGGCGCGCTTCTCGGAAGGCTTCTCATAATGTCCGCGCATCTTCATTTCGCGGAAGATGCCTTCGCGCTGCATCTTTTTCTTGAGCGCGCGAAGCGCCTGATCAACATTGTTGTCGCGGACGAGTACCTGCACGGGCAATCCTGTCTTTCGGGTTTGTTAACAACAGGCAAGTGGCCATAGTCGCTTGCCTCCGCGGCGGTCTACACCACGAATTGTGGCGGCTGATAGCAGAATCATGCCGCTCTGTCCACTGCCGAAACGAAAAACCCGCCTCGGCGGCGGGTCGTCGGCGCAAATCAGCACCACGTGCAAATCAATAGCATAACTGCCGTCAGAAAGCAAGGAATTACGACCTCTGGTAGTAGATTCGCCTGTTCGGGGGCTCTCCGCACCGATGAGCGATCGTTGGCGTTTTCTCCGCCACCGATAAATCCTGCTGCCCAATCCGGCAAACGGTCAGCCTGGCTCTATCAACGAAGGAACAAACCTCGTTCCCCATGGTTGTTTCGCATAGGCAAGCACAGGAGAAAACCGATGTCAGAGACCCGTGAATGGCTCGTCCAGTGGCTCAGGGACGCGCATGCGATGGAGGAGCAGGCCGAAACCATGCTGAACGGCCAGCTGAGCCGGCTGGAGAGTTATCCCGAACTCCGTGAGCGCATTAACCTGCACGTCGACGAGACGAAAGGGCAAGCCGCACGCCTCAGAACCTGCCTGGAACAGTTGGGCGAAGATACGTCCACGCTGAAGGACGCGGGCGGCAAGCTGTTGGCCATGGCGCAGTCCCTAAGCGGCGTCTTCGCCGGCGACGAGGTGATGAAAGGCTCACTCGCGAGCTACACATTCGAACATATGGAAATCGCCTCATACACGATCCTCATCGCAGCCGCCGAATCCCTTGGCGAAACAGAAGTCGCCCGGGCCTGCGAACAAAACCTGCGTGAGGAGGAGGCGATGGCCGAGTGGCTGAAAAACAAGCTGCCCGCGACTACGGAGCAGTTCCTGGCTCGCTCGGAGTCGGACAGCGACAATGCCAAACGATGAGGACAACAGGCCGGCGGCCAAGATGACGCAGCCTTCGGTGTGGCGGGCCTACAGCTATGCCTGGATTACCCTCGGCTTCTTCATCATCTCGATCGTCGGTCACTGGGTTTTCGGCTGGTTCGCCTATCTCGACGAGCAGCAAGCGCTCGGCCAACCGCCCGAATTCGGCGGCTATCTGATCGAGATGAGCCGCGACACGCTTGAGAACTGGCAGTCGGAATTCCTGCAACTGCTCTGGCAGGTCGGCGGCCTGGCGTTCTTGCTCTTCGTCGGTTCGCCGCAATCGAAGGAGAGTACCGACCGGATGGAGGCCAAGATCGACGCTCTTCTTAGGCTTGTCGATCCGAAGAAAGGCAAGGAGGCGATTCGCGAGTTGGACCTGCAATATGACGGCCGCCACACCGACGAGCCGCACGCCCACCGGAACTAAGCTGGAGTTGGAAACATGGCCCGGAGCCGATCATCGCTCCGGGTCGTTTGATTCGCAACAGAGCAATTGGCGACAGGCTCTCCCTCTATGCCGTGGCCAGATGAAGCCGCTCGAAATCCTCGAAGAATTCGCCGTAGTCGCAGGTTATTTCTTCGCCCGCCGCAATGTCGCGGATCGCGGTTGCGCCACCATACTGCGAGAAATCCGTGTTCGGCCTTTCGGCGTGGTTCATGAAGCGCCCATTGTCGACTTCATAGACCATGAATCCGGGCCGGTCCGGGCTTGGATAGGCATATCTGTCGAGCAATTCCCTGAGATGCGGTGGCGCGGCCTTATATTTTTCCGTCGGGATCAACCGGTCGAAGTCAGGATCGAGCTGCCAGATCGACGCTCCCTTCCTGATCGGCTCGGCGGCGAATACGCCGACACCCTCGATTGCGCTAGCAGCGATGTAGGTCCTGATCAGCAGCATGTTTTAGGCCCGTCTTCGACAGCATTCTTCGAACAGAAAACGCAATCGCTACATCGCGCCAAAAAAGCAAGGCCGGTTTTGCAACATGCCGCGTTCCATTGTTCGCCGACGGGAAAACGCCTCACGTCCGGCTGATCGAAACACCGCCATCGGCAAACAGCGCGGTTCCGGTGGTGAAGCTCGATGCATCCGAAGCCAGGTAGAGCGCCGAGCGGGCGATCTCTTCAGGCTCGGCAACGCGCTTCAAGGCATGCAGGTTTTCGACGAAGGCTCGCGATTCAGGTGTCTTGAATGTTGCCGAAGGCGTATCGGTGCCGCCCGGCAGCAGCGCGTTGACCCGTACGCCTTTCGCGCCGTATTCGGCGGCAAGCACCTGCGTCAATCCGATCAGCCCGGCCTTGCTTGCGGCGTAACTGGTCATGCCGGGCATGCCGACGGTATGGCCGACGAAGGTAGAGGTGAAGATCAGCGATCCGCCGCCGCGATCGACCATCGCCGGCACCTGATGTTTCGCGCCGAGAAATGCGCTGGTCAGGTTGGTGTCGAGCGTCTCTCGCCAGCCCTCCAGCGACAACCCCGAAATCGAACCCATCTTGCCGACCGAGCCGGCGTTGTTGAAGGCGATATCCAGCCCGCCGAACCGGCCCACCGCAAGATCGACAAGGGCCTTGGCATAGGCCTCGTCGCGGACGTCGCCGGCAAGAGCAATGGCCGTGCCATCAGCCTCCTCGATTTCAGTGACGAGCGCGTCCAGCTCTGCCCGGCGACGGGCAGCGACGACCACCTTGGCGCCTTCCTCGGCAAACAGTTTTGCCGTGGCGTGGCCGATGCCGGAACTGGCGCCAGTGACGATGGCGACCTTGTTAGCGAGTGCGAGCATTGTTTTCATCCCTTTCTTCGCGCCAGCGTCGCCGGCAACCGGGATGGTGATCGCAGTCCGGGGCGGGGCGAGCCACCCGATACGTGCGAAGGCATCTGTTAAGATTTCTTGACGCCGGGCGGACGCCAAGCTACCAAAGCCGTCGTTCAACATTGCGGGTGGACGCGCCACCCATTCCAATGACCCCCCAAGACATGATGAGCAAGTTGCTGGAGCCCGGCTATGAGGGCGACAGCGAGTTGACGTTCGCTCTTCAATCGGAATTTCACAAAGGCTTTCCCCTTGAAAACCTCCGGCCGCTGCTGATGTCCGGCAACCTTCATACTCAGGCCGCCGCCGCTTTTTTGGTGGCCGAGATCAGCCCCAGGCTAAGCTTCAACATGAATTGCGTTGTCGCGGAGATCGCCGACCTGCTCGACAGCAAGATTGCTAGGATCAGGTTCGATGCAATCGAAGCGCTTCTGGGATGCACGACGCCGGCGGATGGAGCCATTCTCGGCGGTGTCATGCTGCGGCTGGACGACGAACATGCCGGTGTTCGATGGAGGGTGACCCAGTTCATCGCTTTGCGGAACGCTGGCAGCTACGGCTCGCGGTGGAAAATGCCGCCGCGCTGCGCCCGGAATCGGCGTTCCCGATCCTTTTGAAGGCTCATGGCCAACACTTCAAGGCTACGACAAAGGGGGTGCGATGGCTGCTCGACCACCCGGACGCGCTCGTGCGGCGCTTCGGTGCAGCCGTCGCAGTCAGGCCACGCTATGGGGTCGACGAGCAATTCCTGGCAATGGCCGAAGGGTCGGATGATGCCGAAGTCAGAGAGATCGCAGCCAGTTGTTATCACAGCCATCTGACACCGATCTATGCCGTCTGGTCGTCTGCATTGTCCAGAAAAGGCGCGTCTTCGGCGTAGGCCTCCTGCTGCGCATTGGTCAGGATGCCCCGATCGAACAGGTCTTTTCGTCGTGGCGCAAAACGGCAAGCGCCGTCGCAAACAGCGCAAGGGTGGCAGCGCTGTTTCGCTAGTGATACACCTCGCGCGCCGGCGCTCGATTGGATGCCCGGCCGCTATTCTGCGAGGCTGGAACGTTGAAGAAATACTCGGTATTCGCCATCGCCCGCGAGGCTATGCGCGGCCACAAGGGCTGGGAGGAACAGTGGTCCTCGCCAGAGCCGAAGAAGGAGTACGACGTCATCATCGTCGGCGCCGGCGGCCATGGCCTGGCCACCGCCTACTACCTCGCCACGGTGCACGGCATCACCAATGTCGCGGTGCTGGAAAAGGGCTGGCTCGGCGGCGGCAATACCGGCCGCAACACCACCATCATCCGCTCCAACTATCTCTATGACGAGAGCGCCGGCATCTACGACCATGCGCTGAAACTGTGGGACGGGCTCAGCCAGGAGCTCAACTACAATGTCATGTATTCGCCGCGCGGCGTCATGATGCTGGCCCATAATGTCCATGACATCCAGGTGCTGAAACGCCACGTCCATGCCAACCGCCTGAACGGCATCGACAATGAATGGCTGACGCCGGAAGCGGCGAAGGAATTCTGCCCGCCGCTCAACATTTCGCGCGACGCCCGCTATCCGGTGATGGGCGCGACCCTGCAGCGTCGCGGCGGCACCGCCCGCCACGATGCCGTCGCCTGGGGCTATGCGCGCGGCGCTTCGGCGCGCGGCGTCCACATCATCCAGAATTGCGAGGTCACCGGGGTCAAGCGGGCGCCGAACGGTGCGGTCACCGGCGTCGAGACGACGCGCGGCTTCATCGGCGCCAGGAAGGTCGGCGTCGTTGCCGCCGGCCATTCGTCCGTCATCATGAACATGGCCGGCGTGCGGATGCCGCTGGAAAGCTATCCGCTGCAGGCACTGGTGTCGGAGCCGGTCAAGCCGGTATTCCCTTGCGTGGTGATGTCGAACACGGTGCACGCCTATATCTCGCAATCCGACAAGGGCGAGTTGGTCATCGGCGCCGGCACCGACCAGTATGTCTCCTATTCGCAGACCGGCGGCCTGCACATCCTGCAGCACACGCTCGACGCCATCTGCGAGATGTTCCCGATGTTCACGCGCATGAAGATGCTGCGCTCGTGGGGCGGCATCGTCGACGTGACGCCCGACCGCTCGCCGATCCTGGCCAAGACGCCGGTGCCCGGCCTCTATGTCAATTGCGGCTGGGGCACGGGCGGCTTCAAGGCGACGCCCGGCTCGGGCCATGTCTTTGCCCATACCATCGCAAAAGACGATCCGCACCCGATCAACGCCCCCTTCACCATCGAGCGCTTCCGCACCGGCCGCCTGATCGACGAGGCGGCGGCGGCGGCGGTGGCACACTGATGAAGGCCCGCTTCGTGATGTTGGGTCACTGGCTTTGCGATCAACCGGCCGGCGCCCGCGTCGGCCCCGGCGAATTGTAGGAACAACCATGCTTCTCATCCGCTGCCCCTATTGCGAGGAAGAGCGTCCTGAACTCGAATTCCGCAACGCCGGCGAGGCGCATATTGCGCGTTCGGCTAACATGGCCGGCGAGAGCGATGACGACTTCGAAAAGTTCTTCTTCATCCGCTCGAATCCCAAAGGCATCATCTATGAGCGCTGGCGGCACATGCATGGCTGTGCGCGGTTCTTCAACGTCGTGCGCGACACCGTCAGCGACAGGTTCCTGTTGACCTACAAGGCCGGCGAGCCCAAGCCGGCGAAGCTGCCGGGAGCCTCCAAATGATCGCAGCGTTCCGCATTCCCGGCGCCGGACGCCTCAGGCAGGCAGAGACTGCCAGCTTCAGCTTCGACGGCCAATCTTATGCCGGTGTCGAGGGCGATACGCTGGCCTCGGCGCTGCTCGCCAACGGCGTCCATCTGGTCGGCCGCTCGTTCAAATACCACCGGCCGCGCGGCTTTCTGTCCGCCGGGGCGGAAGAGCCCAACGCGCTGGTTGAGATCAAGCGCGACTCCGCCAGGAAGACACCAAATGTCCGTGCCACCGTGCAGGAGCTTTATGACGGGCTGGCGGCACAGTCACAGAACCGCTGGCCGTCGCTTTCCTTCGACGTCAGTGCGCTCGGCGACATCGCCTCGCCGCTGCTTTCGGCGGGCTTCTACTACAAAACCTTTATGTGGCCGAAGTCCGCCTGGAAAAACTTCTACGAGCCCAAGATCCGTGCTGCGGCCGGGCTCGGCGTCGCCCCCGACCAGGCGGACCCCGACCATTATTCGGCGCGCTTCGCCCATTGCGACGTATTGGTGCTGGGTGGCGGTGCGGCCGGCATTGCCGCAGCACTGGCGGCGGCCGAGACCGGTGTGCGCGTCATCCTTGTCGACGAGCAAGCGGAGTTCGGCGGCAGCCTGCATTTCGAGAGCGGCGCGAAGATCGATGGCCAGGACGGCTTTGCCTGGGCGCAGAGTGCGGTCGCGAAGCTCAAGACGATGGACAACGTCCGTGTGCTGTCCCGCACCACGGCCTTTGGGTATTACGCGCAGAATTTCGTCGGGCTGGTCGAGCGCGTCAGCGACCATTTGCAGAACCCCGGCCGCGACCTGCCGCGCGAGCGGCTGTGGCAGGTCCGTGCCAAGCGCGTGGTGCTGGCGACCGGCGCCATCGAGCGGCATATGGTGTTTGCCGACAACGACCGGCCCGGCATCATGCTGGCGTCGGCGGCGCGCACCTATCTCAACCATTATGGCGTCACGGTCGGCAGGAATATCGGCGTCTATACGGCCAATGATTCCGCCTATGCGGCGGCGATCGATCTGAAGAAGGCCGGTGTCGGCGTGGCGGCGATCGTCGACCTGCGCGACAACCCGACTGGGCCGGTGATCGACGAGGCGAGGGCGCTCGGCATCGAGGTCAATTTCGGCCGCGCGGTGATCCGCGCCGGCGGCAAATTGCGCGTCTCGTCGATGACCGTGCAGCCGAAGAATGGCGGCGGCGAACGTACCATCCCCGTTGACGCGATCCTGATGTCGGCCGGCTGGACACCGTCGGTGCATCTGTTCTCGCAGTCGCGCGGCAAGGTTGCCTTCAACGACGAGACCAAGCGCTTCGTGCCCGGCGCCTATGCGCAGGACTGCGTCTCCGTCGGCGCCTGCAACGGCACGGACGGGCTATCGGCGACGATCGACGAGGCCTATGCGGCGGGCGCCAAGGCGGCGAAGGATGTCGGCGCCAACACCGCCAAGGGAAACAAGCCGAAGGTCGACGCCAGCGAGAGCTGGTCGCGCGGCATGCTGGGTGCGGCGCCCGGCGCCGGGGCGGATACGACGGTCAAGGCCTTTGTCGATTTCCAGAACGACGTCACCGCCAAGGACATCCGCCAGGCGGTGCATGAAGGCATGCGCTCGATCGAGCACGTCAAGCGCTTCACCACCAACGGCATGGCGACCGACCAGGGCAAGACCTCGAACATGCACGGTCTGGCAATCGCCGCCGAGACGCTCGGCAAGCCGATCCCGCAAGTCGGCCTGACGACGTTCCGGGCGCCCTACACGCCGGTGACCTTCGGCTCGATCGTCGGCCATGCGCGGGGTCCGCTCCTCGACCCGACTCGCAAGACGGCGATCCATCCCTGGGCCGAGCGCCAAGGTGCCGTGTTCGAGGATGTCGGCCAGTGGAAGCGCGCCTGGTATTTTCCAAAGTCGGGCGAGGACATGCACGCCGCTGTCGATCGTGAGTGTGTCACGGTGCGCAAGACGGCCGGCCTGTTCGACGCCTCGACGCTGGGCAAGATCGAGGTGGTCGGGCCGGATGCGGCGAAGTTCATGGAACTGCTCTACACCAATCCGTGGGAGAAACTGGAGCCCGGCCGCTGCCGCTATGGCATCATGCTGCGCGAGGACGGTTTCATCTATGACGACGGTGTCGTTGGCAGGCTTGCACCCGACCGTTTCCATGTGACGACGACGACGGGCGGTGCGCCGCGTGTCATGAACCATATGGAGGATTACCTCCAGACCGAGTTCCCGCATCTCAATGTCTGGCTGACGTCGATCACCGAACAGTGGGCGGTGATCGCCGTGCAAGGACCGAAGTCTCGGGACATCATCGCGCCGCTGGTCGAAGGCATCGACATGTCGGACGAGGCGCTGCCGCATATGTCGGTGCGCGAAGGCAGGATCTGCGGCGCGCCGACAAGGCTGTTCCGGATGTCGTTCACCGGCGAACGCGGCTTCGAGGTCAACGTGCCGGCCGACTACGGCCAGGCCGTCTGGGACGCGCTATGGGCCGAGGGCCAGAAGCATGGCGCCTGTGCCTACGGCACCGAGGCGATGCACGTGCTGCGTGCCGAAAAAGGCTACATCATCGTCGGCCAGGACACCGACGGCACGGTAACGCCTAACGATGCCGGTCTCGATTGGGCAGTCGGCAAGAAGAAGACCGATTTCGTCGGCATTCGCGGCATGGTGCGGCCGGACCTTGTCGCCAACGGCCGCAAGCAACTGGTCGGCCTGAAGACCAAGGATCCTAAGGTGGTGCTGGAAGAAGGCGCGCAAATCGTCGGCGATCCGAAGCAGGCGATCCCGATGACCATGATCGGCCATGTCACCTCCAGCTACTGGTCGGAAAATTGCGGCCGCTCGATCGCGCTGGCCCTGCTTGCCGGCGGCCGCGACCGGATGGGTGAGACGCTTTACGTGCCGATGCCCAACGCGACGATCGAGGTGGAGGTCACCGGCATGGTGTTCTTCGACGAGAAGGGGGAGCGCCTCAATGGCTAAGGCTGCCGCGAAGAAATCTGCCGCCGCTGCGCCGTCAGTCGAACGCCGCCCGGCTCTCGCCGGTCAGGAGCTTTCCGCAACCGGCGTCACGCTTGCCGTGTTGCCACCGGCAGAGCGCATTTCGCTGCGTGCGCCGGACGCCTCGGTCGCGGCGCTTTCGAAGGCGCTCGGCGTAACCCTGCCGCAAAAACCCAAAACCTCGGCGGCAAAGGCCGGGCGCACGGCCTTGTGGCTTGGGCCGGACGAATGGCTGGTCATCGATGAGGTGGGAAAAGACCCGCTCGCCGACTGCGCCGAAGTGACAGTACTGCATTCGGCGGTCGGCATCTCGCATCGCAACGTTGCCATATCGATCACCGGCCCGGCAGCGGCGGCGACGATCAATTCAGGCTGTCCGCAGGATTTGTCGCTCGACGCCTTTCCGGTAGGCGCGGCGTCGCGCACCATTCTCGGTAAGGTCGAAATCGTGCTGTTGCGCACCGCTTCCGACGCGTTCCGCGTTGAATGCTGGCGTTCCTTTTCCGATTATGTCTTTACTTTCCTGTCGGAGGCGGCCCGCGACGCAGCGGCATAACGTTCGCTGCGACCGACCGTTTGCCGGAGCCGGAGCAAGTCGAGGGAGATGTCGATGCCGTCGAAATCAGCGCCCAATCCACCAGTCCAGAAGACGTCGGCCGTTCGCTCTCTCGAACACGAGCCGCATGAAGGCTCAAATATTGAAGAGGAACTTGAGGAAGGCCTCGAGGATACGTTTCCGGCCAGCGATCCGGTGTCGATCACCGGGACTTCGATTTCCGGCGCTCCCGCAAGGCCCGGCAAGGCCAAGATCGTGGCCGGAATGAAGAAGCGCAGGAAATAACTTCCGTCCGGCTGAGTCTGGCTAAAATGGCCACGAAGGCGGGCGGTCAGGATTTCTTACCACCGATTTGTTTTCGAACCTCAGAACGTGCTGGGCACGATCCACGGATCGATGTCGATGCCGAGCCGCGGATCCTTGTTTTCAGTCGAGCCCTTGTGGGTCGCCGGGCCTGTCTCTTCGACCGATCCGGTCGCGCCGCAATCGAGCTTGACGTTGGTGTCGGCGCAGGCTGCGGCCGGCTTGCCGGGCTGGCTCTGGCCGGCGAAGGCAGCGCTCGAGAATGCCAGGACGGCCACGAGGGCGAAGATCGTCTTTTTCATTGTTTGTCTCGAATCTTTTCCGTACATGTACGATGTAGCATACATATACGCCCGACAGTCGCGGGGTTCAAGTCAGAAGTCGTACATGTACGAAAAAGTTTTATGTGGATGTTGGGAATCGCGCCGCGCCAGCACGCGACGAGTTGCACACGCGGTGCCGTTCACCCGTGCCGTACAAGATCTTAAGCTGTCCGAAACCGAAGGAACCCTTCAGCAG
>NZ_RZSX01000002.1:0-25492 GCF_004023105.1 Mesorhizobium sp. M5C.F.Ca.IN.020.32.2.1
TGTAGTGTCTTTGCGCCTCCAAACCCATCTCGGCGCCGGCATCGTCGAGCTTCATCTGGAAGGCATCGCTGTCGTAATTACCGGCGCCTTCGATGAACAGGCCGGCCATCAGATTGGCCATCCCCTCCTTCCCGACCGGGTCCTGCGTGATGCCGCCGTTGAAGGCAAAGCCGATGTTGACGATTTCCACTGTGTGGTCCTCCACCAGCCAGGCGATCATGCCCTTTTCGGACTTCACCTCCTGGATGTTCATCGCAGCATGGGGCTGAGCGCCGAGCGTCATCTCTTCATTCTCCGTCTTGGGCAAGAGATAGCCCGTGGTCGAACGGTCGAACGCGAGATAGCGGGCGGCAACTGCTTTGATTTGCGCGGCGGTAACCCTGCGGATGCGAGACGGCCGTTCCTCGACATCTTTCACGGTGCCGCCGGTGGCCAGCGTCGAGCCGTATATGCAGGCGAGGTCGTCCTGGTCGTCTTCGGCAAAGATCATATCGCGCACAAAGCGCTCCTTGGCCTTGCCCAGTTCCTCGCTGCTGACACCATCCTTGGCAATGCGAGCGACTTCGGCAGCGGCCGCCGCTTCGAGATCGGCCAGCTTGGCATCGCCGCGCGGCGCGCCATAGATGGCGAACCTGGTGTCGTCGAGCATGGTGCCCTGGAAATAGGCGCAGGCGCTGGAAGCGATACCTTGCTGGACAGCGAGCGCCTGGTAGAGCCGGCTGCGGTTACCGCCGCCGAGGATTTCGGACAGCAGGTCGAGCGCTTCGGCCTCGCCCGGCTTGGCGGTATGGTAAGACGGCACCACCCACTGCGTCGAAAAACTGGGCACGCTGACGCGGGCGTCGGAGAGCGTGACGGTGCGCCTGGTGTTCTGCTCGGGCTCAACCGGCCGGATGCGCGGCGGCAGGTCGGGCCCGCGCGCCACCTTGCCATAGGTCTTCTCGGCCAGCACCTTCACCGTCTCCGGCTCGACATCGCCGGCCACGATCAGCACGGAGTTGTTGGGCCAGTAGTATTTTTCATAGAAGGCGGTGGCGTCGACGCGGTTCAGCTGCTCGATCTCCTGCATCCAGCCGATGATCGGGATGCGATAGGGCTGGTTCTGCCACAGCGTCGCGTCGATCTCCTCATGGAGCACGTCCTGCGGGTTGGTGTCGGTGCTTGAGCGGCGCTCCTCGATGACCACGTCGCGCTCGGTCTTGACGACATCGTCGGTGAGGATGAGGTTTCGCATTCGGTCGGCCTCGAAGCTCATCATCAGCTCGAGCGCCGACGGCGCCACTGTCTGATAGAAGGCGGTGTAGTCGGAGGAGGTGAAGGCATTTTGCGAGCCGCCGATCTCGAACACTGCGCGGTCGAATTCGCCGGCCGCATGGTTGGTCGTCGCCTTGAACATCAGATGCTCGAAAAAAATGGGCAATGCCGGATTTGCCCGGCGGCTCGTCGGCGCTGCCGATCTTGTACCACACCATGTGGCTGACGATCGGCGCCCGGTGGTTGGGAATGACGACCACCTCCATGCCGTTGTCGAGCACGAAATCCGTCGCCTTGCCGTCCTCCCATGCGACGGGGACCGGAGCCGTCCTCGCGCCGCCCAACTCGGTCGCAACGGACGTCCTGCGAAGCCCGTGAGTGCGGGGCTTGCTTGGTAGTTCTGATAGGGAGAGTGGGATTATGGGCTGGGTTCCTGGCAAAGTGATTTGTTCCTCATTTTGAAGGCTCTATGTCTCCCGACGCCTATTGGGAGAAAGTGGATCGGCACGCGACGCCGAGCCAGATGAGCCGTCAGCGTGTTGCCGGGCCTGACGCGGGCCTCATCTTTGGATGCGTCCGGGGAACGTTCGGCAGTATTTTGGTGGGGCCATGGGAAGTCTGCTCGTTATCCATTGGGTGTTTGCGGATACCTGAGCATGCGCCGTGCCAAGTAAGAAAGCCCCGATTTGCAAGGTTTGATCCAACCTTGATACTTGCGATATCCGACATTGTCGGGCATCCGACAGAAAGCGCCTTTCGCCGGCGCGCCGGCTACGGCGCTCGCCTCCTCCGGCGTGACGACGATCCTTTGGCGGGCGCCGCGCACACCGATCTGCCCGCCTATCAGCACCGCGACATCGAAGGACAACGCGATCGTGACTGATGGGTCTTACGCAAACATGCAGCAGTGCCACCGCCATCAGGACTTCATCCGCCCCTCAAAGCCCCGAGCGCGAGGGGACGACGTGTAAGGCAACATGTCATCCTCGACAATGATGCCGCGCATAAAGAGGTAAGGTCCCTCGTCGTACCGGCGAGCCCCTTCGCTGGGTTCGCCGAGGGTCTGGTTTGCGAACGTCGACCGACAGCATCACGCATGGGCGGCCGGATCGATAGACAAGCATTGACCGTGCCACCAGCGCATTGAGGGCAGCGCAGAGTCCAATTGGCCTGTGCCAGCCGGTATGCTGGAGCTTCAAGTGTGGCCAGCCAAGCGGGCTGGGATATCCTGGACCGTCCAGATTGCAACGCACGACGCCTGGTCATCGCCCGAACGTTCATTGACGCTCAGCGAAGCTTGCGTCATCCGGACGATCTGGGAAAAGCTTGGCCGGGCCGGCGCCTTCCCAGGCGCACGGGACGCGCGACGACCCATGTGGACCTTGGATTTCACTCCGCACCTACGCTGCTTTGGCCTTGTCAGCAGCCTGGGCGGCATAGCTGAGTCCCGCCCTTGCTCAATCTGCCAAACCATCTCGCTCACAAGCGATCGGGTGGTTTGTGCCGTCTGAACGCGCATTGTCAACTTGCCGACAGTCTGGGGTTCCGAACCCGACAGTTGATTCAAACCGACAATGGCCCGCCTCAGAAGCAGGCAACCGCGCTTCGTAGCAGGCCGAAGCTAATCGAGGTTCGCGGGTCTCGGTTTGAGTGTGCAGTGTCGCTGCGCGCCTGATCTTTCGGTCTGATGACAAAAACATCGTCATTTTGGCCGACGATATCGGTCAGGAGCGGGTATTGCGGTCGAGCAGCGACCCAAGCACGTCCACAAGATGTGCCGAGTTTGCAGGGTTGGGTCATTGTTTCTGTCGACGTTTGAGCGACAGCGCACGACGAAACGTCTGGCATACGCCTCGTCTGGCACGCGCCTCGCATGTGTGGCAGGTGCTGCTGGAGATCAGGCGGTCGAGTGGGCCTTGCAATTTTCCGATTTTGCTGCGCCTAAAGTCTCGTGTACAAATCAGGCTGGCGTGAATGGCCTGCCTAAGTTGCGACTTGTTACAAAGGAATGGATATATGGCGACTGGAACGGTGAAGTGGTTCAACAGCACCAAGGGTTTTGGTTTTATTCAGCCCGACAACGGCGGTCAGGATGTCTTTGTCCACATTTCCGCTGTTGAACGAGCGGGCCTGTCGACCCTTAATGAGGGCCAGAAGATAAACTACGAGGTCGAACAGGATCGCCGCACCGGCAAGTCCTCTGCAGGCAGCCTCAGCAAGGCTGGCTAACGCGTGCGGCAAGGATGCGGCATACTCCGAACGCATTGACCGGCTCGAAACCCGGCCGGAGCATGCAACCAGGTAATGCCGCGGCAGCGATTGCTGGAGCCGTCGCGAATTCCTCTGGAATGAGGCTCTTGGACGGGAAAGGCGGGGCTCGTCCCCGCCTTTTGATTCCGCGCAGATTGGGCCTACGGCTGCCGCGCGTCCCGAACGACTGTTGATACGGATTTAGGCTGCGACCTTTTTGCGGGTCCGTTTCGCCGGCGCCGGCACCGGGGCTTCCGGCTCTTTCGGTTTGCGGCCGAGTCCGATGGTCTTGGCCAAGGCGGAGCGCGTAGCGGCGTAATTCGGCGCCACCATCGGATAATCCGACGGCAGACCCCATTTGGCGCGATATTCGTCCGGGGTCAGACCATAGTGCGTCGACAGATGGCGCTTTAGCGATTTGAATTTCTTGCCGTCTTCAAGGCTAATGATGTAGTCCGGTTCGATCGACTTTTTGATCGGGACAGCAGGTTTTTTCACAGGCACAGGCTCTTCTGCCGGTATTAGTCCGGCCGTGCCTTTTAGAGCCCCGTGCACTTGGGCGATCAGGGCAGGAAGCTCCCCCGCCGGGACGGGGTTGTTGGAGACGTAGGCTGATACAACCTCGGCAGTGAGCTCGATGAGGATGTCGGTGTTGTGGGCTTCTTCTGTCATAAACTTCTCCGGGCAGCTTGAAACACAGTCGGGCGAAGTGTCGCTACATAGTGGCGGTTGACGCTGAAAGCAAATGGATCGACGGGTGCGCTGCTCCCCACCATTGAAGTCTCGGGGAAGTATCCCGTCATCGTCCATCGGCCTAGAGGCAGCGTATTGCATTATGGGAGCGGTCGCGCCTGCCCCAAGTTAGAGGCAGGCATTCGCGCGTGAATTAATCAAATCCATCCTGAGCGTATCTCGCGTGGCAACCACGAAGGCGCTCTGGCAACGAAGCGAGGCGGATGGCCTTGCGGGTGGCCGAGAGATGTCATCCGGCTCTCCTGCCGACCTCTGCCGGCCAGATCTGGAGCAACAGCTTTGCGCAGATATGGCTCTCTTCAGAGGCCATCTATGATGGGAGCCGAGCGCGTCTCGAGCCGGGGAATAGGCTGCACATGCGCTGTGCCCACCTATTGCGATCGTGCTAACCTTGGCTGTTCGGACTTGCCGTTAAGGCAAGCGACAGATTGAAGTTATGCTGCACCATCTGATTCCCTGGCTCGGTTTCGAGAGCTCGCCGATACAGGGCCTGTGCCGCGTCATGCCGCCCCTCAATGTCCAAGATCACGCCCTTCGCATTCAATGCACGTACGTTTGCTGGGGCTGCAACCAAGACGCTGTCGAGCACCTCAACCGCTTCGTGCGGGCGCTTCTGGGCCACCAAGGCTTTTGTAAGCCGTATCGCCGCATCAACATTGTCCGGGTGCTGCTTCACCTCATCCCGCAAAGCCCGCTCTTGAACATCCTGACCAACTTCGCGCAAAATGCGTTCGCGCATAGCCGGATCGATTTGATCGGCGCTGAGCAACTCTGGGGAAGATGTCTCCTGCACGGAAAGAGCGGGCTTTTGCCAGCTGGCGCAACCGCCCAAAGGCAGAATGGCGAGTACGGCAAAAAGAAGTGAGCTCCGGCGCAGAAACATAGGCGATGGAGAAACTGTATTTCTAACAAATTTCATATTATCTCTCGGTTATCAGGGAGGCGGGTCGCGTTCAGTTAGGAAAGGTGGAACTACTCTAACAATCCGCTGTTCGATCCGTGCGGGAGTTTGACGGATCCTGCCGGGCGAATTGTAAAGTCGGAGGCGAGGTCTTGATAAGACAGCACGGCGAGATCGATCCCGTTTCGCGTCAGAAAGCCGCGGACGAAACGTCGGACATCCATTGACGTCAACAGAATAGGGCGGGTTTGACCCGGTTCTGTGTTCGAAAGGACCTGACGTATCTGTGATAGCATCGCTTCGCTTTGCCGATCCTCCAGTGCGAGATAGGGGCCTGCATCCGAATCTCGAACCGCGCCACGCATCACATCCTCGCTCTCGCGTTCGACGACCAGGGCGGACACGATGCCCTCGGTGTTGGCATAGCGGTGGCAGATCTGTCGCTTCAAACCAGAACGGACATATTCCGTCAGCAGGGCAACGTTTTGCTCACGCTCGCTCCATTCGGCCAATGCCTCCAACACGAGACGGGTGTGGCGGATTGGGATACCTTCCTCCAGGAGGCGGCGCAGAACATCGGCAATCCGAGGAATCGGCGTCGTGCGCAGCACCTCTTTCACAAGATCAGAATATTCCTGCTCCATTCGGCCCAGGAAATGTCGGGTCTCTTGGATGCCCACCAATCGCGGTGCGTAGCGGGTCAACGTTGCATGGACGCGCAAGGCGAGGAGTTCGCCGGGAGCCCAATGCTCCGTGCCGGCGCCCGTAAGGGCCTGTGCAGGGGTATGTTCGACCGGGAGTCTGTCCGTTTTCGGCTCACGCCTAAGGGGGATACCGCTCGAGTCGACGTGCGCTACATCGGCTCGGAGCGTCATCTGGCTTGGATCTATCGCGTCCTGTTCGACTGGCACGCCCTCGACATCTATCCGGAATTGCGATGTAGGCAGCTGCTCGTCAACCAAGACAGGGATGCGGGGAACGATAATGCCCAGATCGGCTGTGACCAGGAGCGAAACGCGCCCAATATGTTTTTGCAATTCGGCTTGATCGATCGCCTGCATAAGATTTGGCGCTAAAAAAAATGCGATCGGGAATTCCTTCGCAGGCGCGGCTTGCTTAGGCTCCGCTGCAGTTCCATCTTTCGCATCGGCAGTGCCGGCGCCCAGCACATCAGCCTTGACAATGCTTACCGCAGCGAACACTGCGGCCAGCATCAGAAAGACGGGGAGGGGAAACCCAGGAACGAACCCCATCACGACCAGGACGCCGGCCGCCAGCCGCAAGGCTCGAGTACTGGCCGTGAGCTGACTGACCATTTCGGTACCGAGGTTGATCCTCGCCGTCCCAGTCACACGGGTGACGATGGTCGCCGCAGTAATGGAGAGCAGAAGGGCCGGAATCTGCGATATCAATGCATCGCCTATCGTCAGCAGAGTATAGTGATGCAGCACCTCGCCGAAGGACATGCCCTTGGAGAGCAGACCGATCGAAATTCCACCCAGCATGTTGATGCAGATAACCACCAGCCCGGCGATGGAATCGCCCTTCACAAATTTCATCGCGCCGTCCATCGCGCCATATAGTTGGCTTTCCTTCTCCAATTCGGCGCGCCGCCGGCGGGATTCGTTGGCATCGATGTGGCCGTTGCGTAGCTCTGCGTCGACCGCCATTTGCTTGCCCGGCAGAGCATCCAGCGTGAAACGCGCCGCCACTTCTGCCACCCGTTCGGCACCCTTCGCGAGGACCATGAATTGCACCATGGTGACGACCAGAAATATGACGAAACCCACCACGATATTGCCTGAGATGACGAAATCGCCAAAGGTATGAATAATGCTGCCGGCCTCCCCCTCGGCCAGGATCAGTCGCGTCGTTGCGACCGTCAGCGCGAGACGGAATACAGTGGAAATCAAAATAACGCCGGGCAAAGAGGAAAAATCAAGTGGAGTACTGACATACAGGGCAACCATCATCAGCAGTATGGCCAACCCCATATTGAATCCTATCAGTGCGTCGACCACCACGACCGGGATAGGCATGACCATCATCGCGACAGCCAGAAGCAGCATCAACGCAACCATTAAATCCGGGCTGGCCGGCGCACGCTTGATGAAGTCACGCAGGACGTTGGCCATCGAGACACCTTTGCAATCGGTTGAGACTTACTCTGCTGTTACGCCCTGAAACGTAGCTTTCGAACTCCGAAGGCGCCTCGGCCTTGGCCAGCGCGTGACCCTGCATGAGAGCCACAAACAGGCGCGAAATGGCTGGGCAGCAAATGTTTCCAACGCAGCCAGCTTGTCAGCACCGAGCGCCACAGGATGTTTGGCTGGCCATAGAGTGCTGCTTGATGGGGCCTGCGAGCTTTCAATATGGGAGAGCAGCAATGCGGCCATTCCTGCTCAGCAGCACACGGCTGTCCTCAATACGATCGACTACCCATCCATCAGCTAAAATGGCCCCGACAAAATACTTCTCGCTGTCGATGACAAGATACGGTTGGGCCCCATGCCACACAGCTTCGACCGCGATTGCGGATGGCGCCTTCTCCTCTTTGATGAGCACTCCGTTCACCAGTGTTAGAGTACCCTTGGTGCGACGATCGAACGATTGCTGAAGCTTCTGCCAGCTGATGACCGATTCAGACGTGACGGTGCCCTCGGCGGTCACAACACCCTTTGCGGAGCCAATCTTGACGTCGAGAAGACCCGCTCGATCGACTTCCTCCTGCAGCTCTTTGGCCGCTGCCCCCGTAAGTTCATTGTCAGCGCGGTGACTGATCGTTCTGGACGCGACTTCAGCCCGAAGTGAATTGGGGCTCGATCCACTTGCATTGCCAAGATAGGAGAACATGCCCGAAAGCGCGCCGATCCCGAGTGAGCTGATTATGACCATGGCGAGCACACCGATCGGTAGGCGCGGTATGCCGGTCGAACCAGGCGGCTCTGCATCCTGCACGGACCAAGCAATGGACATCTCGCCTACGAGCAGGACGGCAGGAAGGGGCACAACAACGGACTGGCCTGCGGCGATATTCCGGTTGCCCTCGATACTGAGTCCGGGTGCAAGCGCCTCGAGTTCGATCGACTTGCCAAGAAGAGTTACACGAAGATGATGCGGTGCCAGTCCTTGCTCGACAAAGACCAAATCGGCATCGAAGCCGCTGCCGATTAAACACGTTTGAAGATCCGTCTTGCCGGTCAGTCCGCAATAGAGCCCCGAAAGCACTTCGAAACGGAGGGAAACGGCGTCATCCACAGAGCATCTCTCAAACAGGATAGAAGCCGCACGGCAATTGCCATGCGGCTCATTTCGGGACTACGTCGCGTCAATAAGGAGACGCGCTAGGGGCAGTCTAAAAGCCGCTTCCGACATTACGAAACGCGTTCGTCGGCGGCCTTCTTGATGGTCTGGAGATTGGTCGTTAGAGTGCGCAACTGGACACTCCTTTTCGTCGCCTCCAAGCTAACATTGGTTAGTTCTTGCACTTGCGCCTGAAAAGCAGTAGCATCAGCTCCGCTTGTATTGCCGGGAGTGCCACTGTTAGTTTTATCGGTATTGCCGGCGCTACTGGTATTGGTATTGCCTGATTTCTTATTATTATCAACTGCAGCCATGATCATTCCTTTTTCTGTTGGAGTTGTGCCGTCAATAACGGCCTGTATGACCTCACGCCGGATTTTCCCGCGTCAGGCATCTTCTGTGTCATCCAAAGCTTCATCGGCCTCAGCCATCGCATCGTTCGCGAATTGGAACGCGAACGATCGCAGGATACTTTGGAAGGCTTCACTTTGTGCTGCAGACTGTGAGTTGTCTTGAAGTTGATCATTTGAAACGGTCCGGTTATCCGCCCGATCGTTCCCGCCAGCTGGCTTGCCATCATTCCCACCAGCTGGCTTGCCATCATTGCCACCAGCCGGCTTGCCATCACCAGAATGCTCGGATTTCGAATCCCCATGGCCCTTTCGGATCAAGGAAGTCCCGAGGTTGCCAACTCCACTCCCAATTGCTGCTATCATCAGGTACTCCGGCATTTGCCATTGGCGGCGACGTGTTAAAGGTTAACCTCGATCAAGCTAAGGGCGGGAGCTTTCGAGAACCTGACGGCTTTTGACAAAAACCGGCCAGCGCAAAAACGTATGCTCTGCAGGATGTTGCTCTCGCATCGAACAGTCGACCACGATCTCGGCTGTTCGGCCAATCCCGCCGTCCACGCATGCCGCGACCGAATGGCAGCCGCAGCAGCTCGTTTGCATCCTCGATGCTGTGGTGTCGAACAGGAGACACGGTCCACGTGCTGCATGACCGCAATGACCGTATTCTTGCTGGCTCCACGGGCGCACGCAACGAGCAGGAACTCGGTCTTTGCATCACCATTCTCTCGCCTGCACATCACGGCCCGGCGCGGTGAGCTCATTGGCTTCGAGAAGGTCGGCGAGTACGAACATGGGATGGTCTGCCGGCTTTGGGAGGCCGGTGCGGATCCTCTTCTCACCATATCGAAAGCTTGAAGCGGTCGGATTTTCTTGCCCTGTTCGTGAGAACTCCCATCGTCAGCTAATCGTCAGCCAAGCGGTCTATCTAGGCCGGCCGTGCCTGACCTTCGGATCCAAAGGTCCCGTCTCGACACTTTTTGTAACTATAGATCGAAATGGTTTCCCGCGCGATACGCAACGCACACGCTTCTCTGAAGCAAATGTGTGACTTTGTCGGTGGCGAACGAGAGGAGTGACGCCTCAATAAAATCGTCAGGCACGTGTCTAGGAAGGGGAGCTAGCCGAGTTGGTCTGATTTCATTCGCTGTTCCTGGAAATCGGCGGACTGAAGCGCTGATAATCTCAGGACATCGATGGCAACGTTGCGAAAGTCCTGTGAGCTCGGGCCAATCTTGGCCTGCTACTGAGAAGCACTTTGGCGGGAACATTACGCCGTCGCGGGTCTGGCTGACCGTGACGTTAACCGAAAGATGCCGCTGGTCTCGTCAGCCGCCAGCACAATAGCAGCACATTCTCGCCTACTACGGAGACGCAATATGAAGGGCATTGGCCGACCACGGAAATCGCAGGCTGAAACTGGAGCCAGCCGCGCGGGGCGGGCGAGCAGTTCCCTTTCGCAATCAAGTCTTGCTGCGGGAGAAGGTGGACAGTCATTCGATTCCGTTGTGGAGCAGATGCGCTCTGGGGACGCCGATAGGAGGCCCTCCTCCCTTCCAGTTGCGCGCGGTCCAGGCGATGCCCGCGAAAGTCTGCCAGGCGCCTCGATTGGCGAAGATCAAATCCTGAACGCACCGCCACGTGGAGCCGCTGCGCCACCACGCGGAACCGTAGCGCCACGTGGCGCAGCCGCAAGGCGGCGCGGTTCTCCCTCCATGTCTGAGGGCGAAGCCATGGCGCCGGTCGGTAGCCAACTATCAACCGCGCAGGTGGAAGGCACCAGCTCATCGTCAAATGAAGATATCAGTCCGACACAGCTCAGAATGAACAGTCTTGTTCAACAACTGACTGATTGCGAGGCTGCGGCCAGGAAAACCGACGTCCCCGAGGAGGCGGTGGAGCTGATCAGTCGGGTCGTCGATGCAGCCTCAGCAATTCTGGAGTACCGCGCTAGCCTGCCTGCGGCTGAGGCGCAGACAATTATGCCAGACGACAAGGTGCGTAGATGTTGCCAGATCGTGTGCGACGCCGCGAATGAAGTAGACAAACTTGGCCTGTCGACGATCACGAAATTGGACAAAAAGACCAAGAAAGCGGCAGGTATGGTCGATAAACTCTACTCCTACTCCCAGGCGGACCGGCAGGAGCTGTTGATTTTAAATGTGGAGAACCACCATACGGCGGCAATTAAGTGGTGGGAAAAAAAGGCATGGCGCTCCGAACGGCAGCGATCCGCCTGCGCTGCCACCGCTAGCCTATCCAGTGGAACGCCCGTGATGCGGGAAGCCGAGCGGTGCGCACTGCGGCTGCGTGCCGGCTCGGTACTGAGTGTCAGGATCTGGCTGGTCCGTGAGCGGATCGGTCTTGCGCGGGCCAAGATTGAACTGCGGGCGAGCAGGTTCGAGCCAGATTTGAAGGAACTCCTCGTCGGTCGAAATGGAGTGGTGCAGCTGATGGCAAGCGCCGTTCAAGAAGCTCTTCGCGCCCTCTCTTTGGCGAAGGGCATAATGGATGATGGCAAAGCACTCAACGCTCATGATTGCGCGGTTGTAGAAAAAATCATGGAGCGGCTTTCGGATTTTGGATTGGCGTTGCACGAGGTGCATACCAAGCTAAGCCATACCTACCCAGATGCCGGCCTCCCATTGAAACTGTTCGAACGGATCGTGGACGATGCATGGATCACTGCGCACGATGCCATGCACTTGTTGAACCTGCAGTCTCCGCCGTCAGCCATCATGGCGCCACAGGCCCAGGCGGGCGCTGCGATGCCGGCCAGGGCAGGCGCTGCGATACCGGCTGACACTGCTGGTACGGCTGCAGTGTCAGAAGGCACTACAGCGCGAAGGAAAGGGAAGTCAAAGCATAAGTCGGCAGCTCGCGCCGGGACTTCTGCCGCCGGGCAGCCATCAACACCAGTCGCTGCGAACGCCGGCACAGTGCCAGCAGCCAAGGTTCTCGCGCGCTCGGATCAAGTTGCGAGTACACAGGTGAGAGCGCAAGAGGTGGCTGCGAGTTCGTCGGGGGCAGGCTCGACAATCGGGGGCGCCGCGTTGTCAATGGAGGTATTGACGGAGCGGCTCAAACGATTGGACGAACTTTTGCAGTTCGATCTGGCCGGTCAGCAAAGCGTCGTCTCCCAAGTGCGCCAGATGAAGCCTGAGGAGGCCGGTAAGGTCGTGGACGATGTGGCCCAGTACCTGCGAGCCCAGGCCATTGAGATGCAAACCTGTCTCGCCGGGTTGCAGGGGCGTAATGTACGCCTGCTACTCACCTCCACCCAGCTACCCAAAGTGCACGAACGCACAGACCAGCTCAAAGGGTTGCTGAACATGGTGCTGGGACAGGCCAACGCATTGAATGAAGGAAAAGCCGGCATTACGACTGATTGCATGAAGACCTACGCATTTCCGGCGCAAAAATACCTGGAACATTTGTGCAATGCCGACGAATTGATGCCGCCGGAGGCACCGGTCGCGCTGCGTGGCGAGCCAGGAAAGCTGTTTGAGATGAAGCTGCAGCCCAAGATGCTGGTCAATGGTGCGATGCCGAGCCCGATGTGGGTGCACATCCACACGAGTCGCCCCGTCATGGCCAGAAACTTGGAAGGGCTGGCTGATTCCGAATTCACCGCTTGCCACGTTAAATCCAACGAACAGCGCGGCTACAATCGAGAGCGAGAGGAAGCCGATGCTAGGTCCGGTCGCGAGAAGGTCATAATTCATCGCGGCAAACTCACCCCCGCTTTCTGTAAGTCCTTGTTGACCTCGGGGCTTGGCCGCCAACCACGCCATTCGCGTGCCGAGCTCCCGTCGGCGCAGGCTGCATGACAGGGCACGTACTTTGGGGTCTAGGGCAGAATGCGGCCGGCCACGCTGTGAGTCAGCGAGCATTTCTCCTGGCCAAACCGCGAATGCCGCTGCGCGAGTTGCGGTCCGGCGATTGGAGTCGATCGGCTACCGTCAGGGCCGATTTGCGATGTCGCGTTACCTGCTGTTGACGTGGCGGCGTATCTTGCCTCCCATCCAACTTATCGCCGAGATCGCGCCGCCAAGATCGAGGCGGAAGGTCTTCCTGCGAGCGCGGAGCAGGCATAGCCGATCCGATCGGGATCGGCGCATCGCAACGACCCAACGGTGTGGTGGAGAAAATTGGATTCGGGAGAGCTCGTATCCAAGAGGCGGAGTTCCGGCCCGAATACAATCCGCTCGCAAGCACCCACGATGCGCATCCGCAGTTTATTGTCTGGGAGATGGGCTGGATCGCTCGGCGGCGCTGGCGCTAAGGCGGGGCTGTCGCCGGACAATTAGCATTCACTGCCAACAGCCTTGCAACCGTCACCAGTTGCAAGGCTCGGCGGCGGGTCGACAAATCACATGAAATCGTCGTCAGACCCGCTATCGCTGCTGTCGCTGTCCTCGGTTTTGTGGAGATAGAGTGGAGGTTTGCCTGCACGCTGCCACTCACCGGCACTGTTCTTCGTCCATTTGTCGGGATGCTGCGTAGGGTCAAGCACCAGGTCGCCATGATCCACTTCAACAAACCCCATCGTCTGCGCGCGCGCTTGTGCTTCCGGATTAGCCGCACGCCAATTCAGCAACGGTCGGTCGCCGTCTATCCGAAGTTGATGCTCCAGCAGAATATCGCCCGCATTTTCGACGAGCGGATGGGCGACTTGAAGATCCACTATGGAAGTGACCTCAGTTCGACCAGGAAATTGTTCCCGCCAACTTTCCGATTCGAACTCGTTCATGCTGAATCCGCCTTCCATTCTCAGCAGTCCGGCACTCCGGTCTCCCAATTGGTAACTGAAATATCGCGCGTGCTCCGTATCTCGACGGATGCCATATTGCTGAGCAACGTCCGCGGTGCGCCTGGCTCGTGACGATACGAACTCCGAATACTCTTGAGGATTGTCGGCGATGTGCGTGATTTCATCACCATGAAATTGCCTCACCTGTCTCCTGAAGGAAGTCCTGTTGATCTCCACCACAGGAGGTCGGGAATTGAGGGAGTATGCTTGGGGAGCCGCCGATGATGAGGCGCCGCTACCTTCCGATCCGGATAAGTGCATTCGGGCAAATGTGTCCGCGAACCCTTCGCTTCCTGCATCCGATTGCTCGCCGGCATTATGCGCGCGGTAACTATCGGATGAGCCAATTCGACCATACATGACGATTCGTACTCCTATGTTTCGCAACCGAGCTCAAGTTAGCACGGCTGTTCAACATAGGGCGCTTAGTTGACGACTAGCTGACGAGGGCATTCCAACGGCTGCACCAATCAAATCCGCACTGCCGGCCTCAAAACCTCGGACTGCGCCACGCACCGGCCAGCAGAGGCTGAAAGGTCATGCCCGGAGGACTTGCCGTAGTTGCTGGGTGGCAGATCCGAGGGGAGTGATTGCCCCAGGCCCGCGGTTGCGCGGTTGGCCTGACAGAGACACTGGGGCACGGATGGCCAGCCGACATTTGCCACTAGCATGGAACCAGGTCAGTTTTGAACTGGGCAGTCGTGGACTTCCAATGACTAGGCCAAGCCTGCGGCAAAGAATGCTTTCGCGACAGGCTGGAAATATTGCATAGGAACCGCGTGGCCGAGTTTTGTAGTGCTTATCAGCTGACGCGCTAAGACATGGTCATGGACGATCGTCAGGCGTAGTGCCCGCGCCTCACTCAACACATGTGAAACGCGCTCACCTTCGGCACGGCAAACTAAGAACGGCACCCCGGTTTCACCGCGAACGTAACGCAGACCGATCAGGACCGCCCTTCCTGTTAAGACCAGCGTGGCGCGATGCACGCCAAGCGCAGGCTCGTCGGCCGCCTCCTCGCGGATGCGACGCTGTTCACCTTTCAACTCTGGCGCTCCTTGCTGATCCTTCGACTCGCGCGTCACTTCGGTATTGGTCATGCGCATTTCGCGCAGATACAACGCGCGCTGGAGCAGGAGATCGATCAGTCCGCCGACCAGCAGTGCGCCGGCGCCAATTCCCATCAGCAATTTTGTCTCCATAAAGATGAGGCCAACACAGCCCATGCCGCAGATCGGCAGAGGGACCATTGTCTTCCACATCCCGAGAAGGACAATGGAAAAGGTTGCGCTGAGAACCAATACCTTGAACATGGTCTTGCAGACTTCGACCATGGAACGAGCAGACCCCAAGCGCTTCAGCCCTTCAAAGGGGTCAATTTTCTTAAAGCTGAGCTTCATCGGCTCCAGAGAGAAGACAAATCCACCATTGGCTAGCAGGCTGGCCAAAATCACCGCGGCGACGAGGGTTCCAAGCAGCGGGCCAACAGCCGCGACGGTGAGTTGGACGAGCACAACCAATGCCTGCGGCACCGCGGTATCGAAAGGTAGGCTCTGCAACTTGGTGGCTAATAGGAGCGCTTCCCGGCATTTGTCCTCGATCAGGCTGCCTCTTAGCCAAAGGTAGCCGAGCCCAGCGCAAGTCCCGACCGCGCGGACGAAATCGGAGCTACGTGGCAGCTGTCCTTTTTTGCGCGCTTCACTTAACTTCTTCGGGCTGGCGGCGTGTGTCTTCTCTTCACTTGTGTCGCTCATGGCAGCAATTTGTCGAACCACTCCAGCGCGCCGTTGGCTTGTGTGACCTCCAGTTTCATGCTCTCCACCAGATAGGCAGCGTAGGTGACCATGAGAACTGGAAAGACAATGTTCTTGATTGCCGGAGACAGTTGGCTCGCCTTAAATTGCGGGGCAAAGCGACGCAGCAGCATCATCGATATATCAATCAGTATCAGGAAGAACACGACAGGCCCCGATACCAATAATGCCGTGCGCATTATGCGGTCGAGAAGCCCCAACAACTCCATTGCTCCTGGCCCGCTCAGTGTCGGGTGAAACTGATACACCGGCCAGATCAAGTAGCTGCGGTACAGGACACTGATCAAAGTTTCCAGGCCTCCTGATCCGACGAATATGGCAATCGCAGTGATCCCCAGAAAAACGCCCATCGCGGAAGCCTGACTGTTCGTCGCGGGATCGGCCGAAGCGGTCGGGCTGCTGATGCCGCGTTGGTTGTCGATAAGCTCCCCGGCAGCCTGAAGGCCCCAAAGCGGAATGCCAAGAAAAGTGCCAAGGAGTACACCGACAAAAACTTCCTTGAATCCGAGCAGGGTTAGCTGGATCAGGCGTGTATCAGAATCCAGCGCCGGCAATCCGCCGCTGACGTGTGCCAGGCATGGTAGTGCGAAGCCAACAGCCAAACAGCCCCGGATCAGCCCACTGATCTGCGAGCGTGTGAATACGGGAAAGATCAGCATGATGCCCATCGCGCGGGCTGCCCCAAGACCTGCCGCAACGACGAGTTCGAGAGCCGTCTGGATCAGAATTTGAATATCGGCCGATGGCGCGTCCATGGGGCGGACTAGTAGCTAAGTGTCATTGCGGGAAACTCGGTGAAGATCTGATCGGCTAGCTCTATGAGCGGGGCGCTTAGCACAGGAGCAAACAGCCCAATCACCGCGACAACGACCAGAAGCTTCACGGTGAGCGGCAAGCTTTCATCCTGGATCTGCGTCGCCGCCTGGAGGATGCCGATGACGAGGCCGACAACCACTGATGCAATGAGCGGCGGTAGAATCCAGATCATGAAAACCACCAGTGATTGGCTCATAAGAGTAATGATGCTGGATTCAGTGATGATCAGCCTCCCGGTAACGTATAACTCAGCACAAGCCCATGCATCAATTTTGACCAACCATCAATGGCAACAAACAAAAAGATCTTGAACGGGACAGATATAACAGTTGGTGAGACCATCGACATACCCATTGCCATCAAGATAGTTGTCACTATCAGATCTATAACAATAAAAGGCAGATAAAGTAGAAATCCTATCTCAAATCCGCGCTTCAATTCTGATAGCAAGAAAGACGGTACAAGTATTGCAAAGTCATCAGGCGTGGCTGCAGCGTGCATTTCCTCTGGCCAGACCTTTTCTGTCGAAGATAGGAAAAATCGCCGCTGCTCTTCATTTGTGAATTTCTTGAGATGCTCGCGCAAGGGCTCACTTCCGGCTTTAGCGGCGCTTACCCAGTCGTCGAATGTCTGATAGTGGAGCTTGGGATCCGACATGCGGTCATAGGTCTGCTCAGCAACGGGCGCACTAACGAACATAGTGAGGATCATCGCCGCGGCGTACAGCACCACATTGGGTGGTATGGTCTGGGTCCCGAGCGCATTGCGGACGAGGAAAAGAACAATTGATACCTTTACAAAGGCCGTTGTCGTGGCAACTGCTAAAACCAGCAGACCGAGTCCGGCGGTAACCGCAAGAAGCGCCAGGATTGTCGGCTGAGCTTCACTCATTGCATGCAAACCCGCCACGGAGCCTGATGCCCAGCTCTTCTCCGATGCGGACAATGTCGCCACGCCCGATACGCTGACCATTGGCCACTATGTCGACCGGGCCGTCGATCGGCCATCCAAGTTCAAAAATATGCCCTTCGCCGGCACTTCTTAATTCCCCAAGAGAAATAGGCCAGCGGCCGCATTCAAAGACAAGCACGATCTCGACATCGTCGAGATCCTTAGTAAGCTCCAGTTGCGATCCGGGTTGTGTCATATGCGCATTCTCCAAAGGACACGGTCGCGGGCGGAAAGGCCCCCGCAAGATTAATTCATCGCCGTCAAGATCCGCCCCGGCGCACAACTGGCCGACAGCTAGGGTGATCTGGCCGCGGCCGAACGGCGCAATATCGGGCAACAATGCATCACCGACACATGCGCTTCGAAGAAGCGCCGCAGGAAGGCGAAGCGTGCCGACCTCTCCTGCAACAATGAGCGGGAGCTCTGGAGGCAGCCCGCCCAGCTGCCGCGGCAACTGGGCAAGCAGTTCGCCTAGCGCGCGAAACGCAGGCGGTACTAAGCCGTCAAGAGGCGTGAACAGGAATAGACGGCCCTTGCCCTTGACCGCGCCGAAAATGATGTCGAGTTCAAGATGAGGAGCCAGCATCGTGGCTTCGCATACGCGCACGAGTTGCACGTTCAGACGCGTCGTCTCCTCCAGTCGAGTGACAAGCGGCTCAAGAGCGAGTTCGAGAATAAGCGAAGCAGTTGGCTCGGAAGGGAAGGCCAAGCCGTTCTGCACTGTCGTGATGAACTCCTCTACGAGCGGGCGCGACAGCGACAAGATGACCGTTTCGGCTCCCACTCTCCAGACGCAGTCAAGCATCGGAATGGCAGCAGGTTCCTGCTGCCAGACAAGCCCTGCCGTTCGCACCGATAGCGGCACCTCGTTGATCCGGCTTTGAAACGGCGTGCGGGGCGCTGCTGTATCATTGAGCCACGAGACAACCGTGCGGGACAGTTTCAGAACTGGTTCGAACATGGCGGGTGTGACCGCAGCGGCTATCAAAGACTGCACGGTCGTGTCATTCGGACGACCTCTTGCGACTGTCGGATCCGGTTGCGCGGCATTTAGGCAAGCGACCCCCTCGCATATTTCAGCAGTATCTCGTCGTCGGCCTCGATCTCGGCTGCGGCCTCCGAATGAGTCTCGACGGCGCGCCGCACGTCGTCCTCGATTTGTTGCCATTTGTCCCTTGCCGCCGAACATATGACCCATAGCTCCCTCGTCCTGGACGCCGCCATCTCAGCCTCCTCTTGAGCGATTTGGGCATCATCAAGCATCTGCCGTCTGGAAGTGATCTCAGCGGCAAGCTGTTCAGTGTGAAGGCGGTGACGGTCGAGCGCTGCGCTAGACAAGTTGTCGAGTGACATCAGATGCTGATAGAGCGCTGCTTCTGTTCTTGAACAATGTTGCTGTATCATTGCAAGCTCCCTAGCGGCATTTTGTACGGCTGAGGCGGCCACATCGCGCTGGGCTTCCTTCTTGGACAGCTCGCCAAGGGCACGACGCTCTTGCATTTCCTTCAGAAGCCGTAACCTCGAAGACTGAACCCAGTTCACGCGGTCAGACGCGACATCCATGCGACCGTCTCCTCGAAATCTGACGCGTCATCTTCGCTCTGGCGCAGAAACTCCCTCAGTTCGTCGATTGACGCGACGGCCCGGTCAGTCAGGGGATCTCCACCTGGCTTGTATTCGCCAACATTGATCAAGAACTCGGTCTCGGCATAGCGCGATAGGAGCTCGCGGAAAATGGATGCTGCCTTGCGATGTGTCCCCGAAACGACTGCATCCATGACGCGGCTGCGACTCTGCAGCACATCAATAGCGGGGAAATGCGATCGCGCCGCAATAGCGCGTGAGAGGATGACATGGCCATCGAGAATACCACGCGATTCCTCGGCGATTGGATCACCCGTGCCATCACCCTCTACAAGCACCGTATAGAAGGCCGTGATTGAGCCCCGCTCACCCATGCCGGCGCGCTCGAGCAGGCCTGGCAGCATGCCAAAAACGGAAGGAGGAAAGCCCCGTCGCGTCGGCGGCTCACCCGCAGCAAGGCCTATTTCGCGCATAGCGCGGCAGAAGCGCGTCAGCGAATCCAGCATGAGAGCAACGCGTAGGCCCTGATCGCGAAAATATTCCGCGAGCGCAGTCGCCATTGGAGCGCATTGCGCACGCTCCACCGCCGAGCGGTCGGAGGTTTCAACCACGACGACCGTACGGAGAAGGCCCTCTTCACCAAGATTCCTTTCGATGAATTCACGAACTTCCCGTCCACGTTCGCCTATGAGCGCCACTATGACGACGTCAGCGGCGGCACCCTTTACGATCTGTGACAACAGCGTCGACTTGCCACCACCTGGCTCGCCATAAATCCCGATCCGCTGGCCCTCGCCGCACGTCAGCAGACCATCGAGGACACGGACCCCAAGCGGGAATGGCCGCTCAATCATGCGCCTCGTCATCGGATTGGGGGCTCTGCCATGCAGGGGCCGAGTTTCGACGGTCTTGATTTCGCCTTTGCCGTCCAATGGGCGGCAACGACTGTCGATCACGCGACCGAGCAAATCGCCGCCGACGGGCACCTCACGCATTCGGCCAGTGGCCACGACCTCTGCGCGGCTGGATAGGCCCACCAAGTCCCCGATCGGTGTCAGCAATACACCATCACCCGACAGGCCGATCACCTCGGCCTCGAGCGACAGCCCGGTTCGCGGGTCCTCTAGGAGGCAAAGTTCCCCAATACGAGTATCTGGCAAGACGGCATGAACCAGTGTGCCGATAGCCCGCGTGATCCGACCGCGCACCGCACGCGTGTCAATTCGCTTGGCCGCAGCCCTCAAAGACGAGATTGCTGGAACGAGAGCTCGAGTGTCGGCGTCAGCGTTATGTTCTGGGACGGGCTTTCTCATAGCTCGCCTTTTTCACATAGCGTCCCGAAACCAAGGCGCAGCGCGCGCATCTGGGCGTCAAGTCCCAGGTCGACATTGCCGTACTCGCTCCACAGCACGCACCGTTGCGGCGACAACGTCGGGTCGGGCTCGATCCGCACCCTTGGTCGACCATCCTGGCCGTCGCATCGAGCAAACTCTCGTGCAAGCATGTCGACTTGCATGGGAGAAACATGAAGGCAAACTTCGGCGCCGCTGTATTGACACTCTATGGCGTGACGAACAGCCCTCACCAGTAGCTCGCCCGGATCGAAAGCGCCGATAAGATCGCTCAATATTTCCATCACGAGCTGCGGCAATTCCTGCTCCAGAGCCGCCTTTCGTCGCGCGATTTCGGAGATTGTCTCCGCAATCAGCCCTGCCATCTCCTCGGTGCCTGCATTCGAGCCCTCCATGTGGCCGCGCACCCACGCCCGCTGGTAAACGGCGCGTGCCCAGTTTCGAACGCGCTGCCGATGCCGTTCTGCCGCGGCAAGCGCTTGCGCGGCGCTGTGCCAGGTTTCGAGCTCGCTCGCGGGTATCAGTGGTCCGATTGGACGCATCTGCGGCGCTATTGGCCCCTCGGAAAGTTCGGCTGTCATTTCACCGGGGTCTCTGTCTCAAAATGAGCTAGTACAAGTGAAAGCAATTGGCCGGCGGCGGTCCAATGCTCAGGTGCTGGAGTCTCCGCGGCAGTCCCCTCGGGCAACCGAAGAAGCACGCGGTTACGCTCGGTCGCTGAACTGTCCTGGAGCCAAGCCCCAAGACATGCATGTCCATCGTATTCGATTTGCTGAGCGAGTTTTTCTGGGTCCGCGATCAGTCTGTTCTCAACGGCATGCAGCAGGTGTCGGATTCCGAATGCGTGTGCATCCACGCCGATGCGTTTAACAAGGATGGCAAGCTCAGGCTGAGAGACAAACGCGACCAGCGAACGGGCATGCCAGATACTACCAGCAAGAAGGGCAGCTCGATATGGATCGTGCCCGCGTAGAAGGTCCGGCCTGCAGCCGATGTGGTTCAGATCCACGTCATAGTTGCCCAGCAATTCTGCCAGCCTTGGATGCAGTCTGGAACACTTCTGCAACTTCACTAACGTTTCTGCCGATAACGCTGGATCAAGACGCGCCGCTAGACGGGTCGGATGGGCCGAAGCCGCAAGCTCGCTCGCGCCCGGAAAACGCAATTGGTGCGGACCATCAGGTCGGGCGGTCTGTATAGGCATTGGCAATGAGATGTCACCCACGTCCAATTGCAGGCATTCTTTTGCGAATGGCCTCGACAGCAGAAGCATCCCGGCGCCCCTCGACCTTGGAAACGCCGGTTGATTGCTTGCGCCGACGCGTAGCAACGCTGACCAAGAGATAACAGGCCACTGCGAATACGGCTGCGGCAAAACCTGTCACGGTCGCCAGAATTGGCGCAGGAAGAGGTGTTGATGCTTGTGGCAAAACAGCAGTCGGATCGGGCCGTTGCTCGTGTGCGGACCGTTCTACCGGCACCAAAACCACTTCCACCTTATCGTAGGACAAGCCTTCGATGCTGTCGGCTACCAGCATCTTTATCTTTGGCAGCAGAGCCGCGACATTTGTTTTGGCGTCGTGCCTGATAAACACCGCGGCCGAGGATGGCGTGGCGCCGGCTCGCACAAGGTCGTTATGCGGCAGCACGACGTGAACACGTACAGAAAAAACGCCATCGATATCGCTGATCGTCCGCGACAACTCTTCGCTCAGGGCATACACGTAACGGGCACGCTCCTCGGTCGGCGAGGCAATCAGGCCTGATCCTTGGAATATCTCACCGAGGTTCTTGAAGGATTGGCGCGGCAACCCCTTGGCGTTCAGAAGGTTGATTGAGAAGGCGAGCAGCTTTTCGTCAACCTGGATCGTGCTGGTCCCATCCTTGGCGACCACCCGGATCGCGGCGACCCCGTTGTCTTCAAGAAGTGCGAGCATTTCATTTGCCTCACGCTCTTGCAATTGCGTGTAGAGGTCGGTTTTGCAAGCACTGAGGGCGACGAGAACTAGCAGCATGACAAGTCTAACCGACCGCCACCCTGACAGGCCACGCATGATTTCGCCCTCGGCCAAGCCAATCATGCGCGCGGTTCAGCCTTCCTTCAAAAGTTTATTCACGGATGATGTGACGCCGCTGACGCCTTTGGAGATAAGCGCCACCTGGGTGACGCCGTTGTAAACATCCCGAAGACCAGCCATCATCGTTTCGAAGTCTTGCCCTTGTTGAGGAATGCCCGAGATTCCGGTTCCCGCCTCACCTGCGACGGGAAGCTTCTGCGCCGGTCCCGGTAGAGCGCCCTTCGAAAGGGCTATGTCATGGTCGAGCGCGGGGAAGGAAACAGTGTTGTGTGGATATAGGGAGGAAATCGTCTGCAACACGCGATCGCCCATGCCGCTCGTCGGCGCAGCCGCGCGCTGAACATCCATCGCCGCAGCAACTGGCGCCGCACTCGCTGGCTCCGCGGCGGCATTGTTTTTCAGCGAGTCGGCTGCATGCCCTAAGGCGCGCTCAAACTGGGCCTGCTCGACAATCGACGGTGATCCGACCCTGGGGAGGCCAGCCGTTAGAGTGGCAGAGATCGACGTGACAGGCATCATCATGTAAGGACTCGGTTGCTCTCTCTGACCGGGCGGGCCCCGCCCATTCATCACCCGGTGTCGGCGCAACACTCCTAGGGGGGCAAGCTGACAACAAGCTGACTAACGGCGGCGTCATTTCGACATCTAAAATCTCTTCGGCAATTTAGTCACTTGTGATGATTTCAGCGTTTGGTTTATCAGTGCGACATGCCGAGAACGCTTATCCAACCCGTCACCCTGCATGTTTTGAGACTTCTCTGTGCCGGGTTTTTTCTGTCCACCGGGATTCACCCGGCGCACGCAGTCCCGCTGTCCCTTCCGGCGACACCCTATAGATACACGGTTCTGGATCAGGAACTCGCTGCAGCGTTGCAGGAATTCGGCAACAACCTGAATATCAGGGTCAACATCAGTCCTGCGGTGAAGGGGCGAATTCGCGGACGTATGCCTGATTTGCCACCGCGCGCGTTCCTCGACCGCTTGACGAACCTTTACGGTCTCCAATGGTACTATGACGGCCTTGTGCTCTATGTGTCTGCTGCACAAGAATCGCAAACTCGAATGCTTTTGATGACGTCGATTCGCTTCGATGCGTTCAAGGGGGCTCTCGACAAGCTTGATATCTCCGACGAGCGCTATGTGGTCAAACCCGTGCCAGGCAATGGCCTCGTCTTCGTTTCCGGTCCACCGCGCTTCGTCGCACTCGTGGAGCAGACCTTTAACGGCTTGGTGGCGGAGGCGCAGGCGCAGACTCACATAGCGGCCACGCCAAAGGAATCAGTGCTGATCTTGTTTCGCGGCTCCTCCACTACGGTCGTTCGCGACGGACGACCGGATGCTTCTTATTCTTCTGACATCCCACAACAGGATAGCGTTGGCGGGAAGCCTGAGCTGGGCAAGAAATGAACATTGAGGATTTGCCGCAGCTCTGAAGAACATGACTGCGGCTACCCCTTTGTGAACTCTTCGCAAACTCGTCAGTTTCTCGAAAGCTAATCCGCTCATGATGAGTCCCGGCAGCTCTCGCGGTGACTCCGGCCATTGTGTTGGACCGAACCTTGGAGCCGGCCCGGAACACAGCAATTGAAGGCAGGGCAGGCGCATTCGTGACCTGCCGACGCTTGGAATTGTCGAATTTTGTGAAACGCAAGGGATCTTCTGTCGGGGTCTCTTGTGGGGATTTCAACGTCACGTCTGAGGATGCACAATGTCGGCCAGCAATCTTTCAACTTTCTACCGCTCAAATTCGCTACAGTCCGCAAGGGGTTGGCCGGGCCTGAAAGTTTCCCATTTTGCGACCCAGCATCAGCAAAGTGCATCGTGCTTCGAAGCGATGCTGTCCACTTGTGTGCTGGCAAACAAGCCCGGCTCTTTCGCGCAAGGGGATCTGCCAACGTCGAATCTTGATTCGACAATGGATAAATTGCGGCAGGACCCTTTGGGCCATCTGGCACCGGATGTCGAATCGACATTGAAGGGCTTGGAGCAACACCCACTGGATCTGCTGCCGCCACATATGAGGGCGGCTCTCAAGGAGGACCAATCGCAACGCTCCAAGGCGACTGAAGCCCAACATCTGCTCCGCGTCACCCCGAAGATCGAGCCGGCTCCCAGGCCGAGCCCCGGAATCACGTGGAACGGTGGGTCGCTGACCACGGCTGAGTTGCAGATTGTTGCGGTACTCAACCGTCACAAGGACCAATGCCCGCTTAGTTGGAAGTCGTTGACCGAGAAAGCCAATGATCCCTCTACGCCACCGGATCTGAAAGCGGCGATCAAGGGACTGCAGCAGGATTCGGGACTTTTTTATGCGATTGGCTCGCAGGGCGACGGCCGCTGTGGAGGCAAGATCAACGCCAAGGACTTGGCCGGATTTTCAAACCACCACCCACAAGTTGCTGCATTTCAGGAAGCCCAAGCGCAAAGCTACGAGCAGAACTACATACCATCCGACGGCAGCGGAGGTTTGCAGCCTTCGGTCATGACCTTGAGCGATGCCTTGCGGGAGTTTTACCGGTACTCCGAAAATCTGTCCAAGGACCTGAGTCTGGATGAGTTCAAGAAAATGGTCGGCGGCGAATCGAAAAACGGCAAATTTCCGCCCCAGGTCATTGCGGCGGCGCAATATTTCCTCGATCACCCCGATGCTTGGAACCAGTTGTGCGGTGGCTCGAAAGGGAAGATGCACAAAGAGGATTTCCTGCAAGTCGCCTCATCGTCGATGAGCCTCACGCAAACTGAGCTGAATACGGTCGAGATGATCAAGGACCATCAGGACACGTTCTTTGGAAGCGGTGTTCTGACTCGCGACAAACTGGCGAAAATGAAAGACGACAAGAGCCTTGATCCGAAAGTGCGGGAAGCAGCCTCTCAGCTCCTTTCAGATCCTCTTTTGTTTGGCCTCCTGAACAATTCGATCACGGGCTATAAGACCCATCATAAATTCTTCGACTTTGGCGGCGGGCATACGGTTGATTCCGGCAATATCAGCAAAAAAGACTTTGCCCATTTTTGCACAAACATGTCGTCTGCGAACCGCAACGTTCAGCAGCCAATCACCCACGGCGCCCAAACCGCAGAAGAGCAGAATGCCGTCGCGGACATGAAGATGGGCCTGATGGACCAGCCTGACATAAGTCAGCCAAAAAGATCAATGCCTGCCGCCAAGGCCTCTTCCATCAGGTGCTTTACGAGCCCATTTCGAATGGCCAGCTTGACCTCGGGGCCTGCGATAAGGCCGATCGCCTGCGCGGCCATATTGATGCCAGCTTC
>NZ_RZSX01000300.1:0-6698 GCF_004023105.1 Mesorhizobium sp. M5C.F.Ca.IN.020.32.2.1
CGACACGCATGCCGCAGACCGGGTCGATGGCGGTAAGGTACTTTTCCGGCTCGGCCGTGAATTTTGAACGGCAGCGCTCGCTGCAGAAATGATAGAGATGGCCGCCATGCTCGGCTGTCGGCTTGCCGGCGGCCGGATCGACGGTCATGCCGCAGACCGGATCGCGAATGACGGCGTCGGCGACGGACGGAACAGCTTTTGCCGCGCAGCAGCCGCTATGGGCGTGATGGTCATGGTCGGAATGCGTCATGCGGAAATGCCCCTGTGTCTCGGTTCTGAAACGGAGGTAGTGCTTCCAGTGACTGGAAGGTCAAGGACCAATTTCTGTTTTTCTTGCCGAGGCGCGCGCCAAACCGCCGGCGGACAATCCCGCATCCAGCCGCCGCCGCATGCCATCGACGACTCCGTGGAGAGCGTGTCCGTCCGCCCCATACCCAGCGCCGCGAAAACGCGCTATAGACGCCGCCAAAACGGCGAGGCCGAACGGCACTTATGGCAAGAATCTCTCTAAAGCTCGATGAACTGATCGACAGCCAAGCCTTGCGCTGCGAGATGACGGCGCTGACCGCGGCCACGGCAGGCGACGGCTCCGGCAAGGCTGCGCGCGCCGGTGTTCTCCAGCTTCTCAAGGGCAGACTGACCGCCGGCCGCAGCATCGCCGAACGCCTGCTGATGGACGACGGCAGTGGCACCGCCTGCGCCGCCCGGCTGTCGCATCTCATGGACGAGATCATCCGCGCGCTCTACGATTTCGCCGCCAGCCATGTCTATCGCGTCAAAAACCCGTCATCGGCCGAACGCATGGCCGTCGTCGCAGTCGGCGGCTATGGCCGCGGCACGCTGGCGCCGGGATCCGACATCGATCTCCTCTTCCTGCTGCCCTACAAGCAGACGCCATGGGGCGAGCAGATCGTCGAATACATGCTCTACATACTTTGGGATCTGGGGCTGAAGGTCGGCCACGCCACCCGCAACATCGACGAATGCCTGCGGCTGTCGCGCACCGACATCACCATCCGCACCTCGATTTTGGAAGCGCGTTTCCTGTGGGGCGAGCAGAAGCTCTATGACGAGCTCTTGCAGCGTTTCGACCGCGAGGTGGTGCGCACGACCGGGCCCGAATATGTGCAGGCCAAGCTTGCCGAACGCGACGAGCGCCATGCGAAGGCCGGCGAAAGCCGCTATCTGGTCGAACCCAACGTCAAGGACGGCAAAGGCGGCCTGCGCGACCTGCAGACGCTGTTCTGGATCGGCAAGTATTTCTACCGGGTGCGCACCGGCGAGGAGCTGGTCGACAAGGGCGTCTTCACCGGCACCGAATACCGGGAGTTCCAGAAGGCCGAGGATTTCCTGTGGGCGGTGCGCTGCCACATGCATTTCCTCACCGGCAAAGCCGAGGAACGGCTGCATTTCGACATCCAGCGCGAGATCGCCGAGCGGCTGGGCTATACCACACATCCAGGCCTGTCGGCGGTCGAGCGCTTCATGAAGCATTACTTCCTCGTCGCCAAGGATGTCGGGGATCTCACCCGCATCTTCTGCGCTGCACTCGAGGAAGAGCAGGCCAAGCATGTGCCGGGCTTCAACCGCATCTTCCTCACCTTCTCGCGCCGCAAGCGCAAGCTTGCCGGCACGTCCGATTTCATTATCGACAACCATCGCATCAACGTCGCCGACGACCTGGTGTTCGAGCGCGATCCGGTCAATCTCTTGAGGCTGTTCTGGTTCGCCGACAAGCACGGGCTGGAATTTCACCCCGATGCGCTGAAGCTGCTGACCCGTTCGCTCGGCCTCGTCGGCAAGGCGCTCAGGCGCGACGAGGAAGCCAACCGGCTGTTCCTCGACATATTGACGTCGGACCGCAATGCCGAACTCAATCTCAGGCGCATGAACGAGGCGGGACTGCTGGCAAAGCTGATCCCGGATTTCGGCAAGATCGTCGCCATGATGCAGTTCTCGATGTACCACCACTATACGGTGGACGAGCACCTGATCCGCTGTATCGGCGTGTTGGCCGAGATCGAGCGTGGCGACGGTGAAAAGATCCACCCGCTTGCCCACACGCTGATGCCGGGGCTGAAGAAAAGCCGCGAGGCGCTCTACGTCGCGGTGCTTTTGCACGACATCGCCAAGGGACGGCCCGAGGACCATTCCGAAGTGGGTGCCCGGATCGCGCGGCGCACCTGCCCGCATATGGGGCTGTCGGCGGCCGACACCGAAACAGTTGCCTGGCTGGTCGAGAACCACCTCGTCATGTCGATGACGGCACAGACCCGCGATCTCAACGACCGCAAGACAATCGAGGATTTCGCCGCGATCGTGCAGTCGGTCGAACGGCTGAAGCTGCTGCTCATCCTCACCGTCTGCGATATCAGAGGCGTCGGGCCGGGCGTCTGGAACGGCTGGAAAGGCCAATTGCTGCGCACGCTCTACTATGAGACCGAATTGCTGTTGACCGGGGGATTTTCGGAAGTGTCGCGCGCCGAGCGAACGGCGGCGGCACGCGAGCGGCTGGCCGAAGCGCTTGCCGATTGGTCCGAAAAAGCCCGCAAGCGCTATGTCGGCCTGCACTACGAGAACTATCTGCTGACGGTCGATCTCGCCGACCAGCTTCGCCACGCCGAATTCATCCGCGAGGCGGATGCGGCGGGCAAGAAGCTCGCCACGATGATCAAGACCCATCAGTTCGAGGCGGTGACCGAGATCACCGTGCTGGCGCAGGACCATCCCCGCCTGCTTTCGGTCATTGCCGGGGCATGTGTGGCGGCCGGCGGCAACATTGTCGACGCGCAGATCTTCACCACCGCCGATGGCCGCGCGCTGGACACCATCCTGATCTCGAGGGAATTCGACCGCGACGAGGACGAACGCCGCCGCGCCGGGCGCGTCGGCCGCCTGATCGAGGATGTGCTGTCGGGCAAGAGCTGGCTGCCGGAGATGATCGAGAAGCGCACCAAGCCGCGGCGCGGCGCCAAGGTCTTCCGCATCCCGCCGCGCGCCGAAATCCGCAACACGCTGTCGAACCGGTTCTCGGTGATCGAGGTCGAGGGGTTGGATCGGCCGGGCCTGCTGTCCGAGATCACCGGGGCGTTGTCCGACCTGTCGCTCGACATCGCGTCGGCACACATCACCACCTTCGGCGAAAAGGTCATCGATACCTTCTATGTAACCGATCTCACCGGCCAGAAGATCGACAGCCCGACGCGCATGGCCGCCATCCAAAACAGGCTGGTCGCGGTTCTCGAAGGCACCGTGCCGGAGCGCGGCGGCAAGGCCAAGGCCGCGGCCGAGTGACAACCACCATTTATTTGTCCCAATCCTGCAGGCAGTCTCCAGACGCATGAGCCTTGTCAAAAAGTTCGCGACGGTCGCTTCCGGCACGCTGATGAGCCGTGCCCTCGGCTTCGGCCGCGAGATGCTGATGGCGGCCGCACTCGGCACCGGGCCGATTGCCGACGCCTTCAACGCGGCGTTCCAGTTTCCCAATACCTTTCGCCGGCTGTTTGCTGAAGGCGCCTTCAATGCCGCCTTCGTGCCGCTGTTCGCCAAGGAAATCGAGACCCACGGCACCGATGGCGCCAAGCGCTTTTCGGAAGAGGTGTTCGGCGTGCTGTTCACGGCGCTGCTGGCGCTGACCATCGCCATGGAACTGGCGATGCCGCTGATCGTGCGCTACCTGGTGGCGCCGGGCTTTGCCGACACGCCGGGAAAGTTCGAGATGACGGTCCGGCTTGCGACCATCATGTTTCCCTACCTGATCTGCATGTCGCTCGGCGCCATGATGGCCGGCATGCTGAATTCGCTGCGCCGCTATTTCGCCGCGGCGGCGGCGCCAGTGTTCCTCAACATCATCCTGATCGGCGTGCTCGCCTATTCCTGGCACAAGGGATCGGACGCGCGCACCGTCGGCTTCGCGTTGGCCTGGGGCGTGATGGCGGCGGGGCTGGTGCAACTGGCGATCGTCTGGGTGGCGGTGCGCCATGCCGGCATCTCGATCGGTTTCCGCAGGCCAAAGATGACGCCCAATGTCAAGCGGCTGCTGATCTTGGCGCTGCCGGCGGCAATCACTGGCGGCATCACTCAGATCAACCAGCTGATCGGCACCGCGATCGCCTCGGCGCAGGACAGTGCGGTGTCGTCGCTCGCCTATGCCGACCGTATCTACCAGCTACCGCTCGGCGTCGTCGGCGTCGCCGTCGCCATCGTGCTTCTGCCCGAACTGTCGCGGGCGCTGAAGTCAGGCAATCTGATCGAAGCGGCCAATCTGCAGAACCGGTCGGTGGAGTTCACCTTGTTCCTGACCTTGCCGGCGGCGGCGGCACTGCTGGTCATGTCGGAGCCGATCGTGGGGTTGGTCTATGAACGCGGGGCATTTGCCGCCAACAACTCGACGCCAATCGTGGCGGCAATCCTGGCGATCTTCGGCTTGGGTTTGCCGGCCTTTGTGCTGATCAAGGCGTTCACGCCCGGCTATTTCGCCCGCGAAGACACGCGCACGCCGATGATCTTCGCCGCCATCGCGGTGGCGGTGAACATCACCACCGCGCTGACGCTGTTTCCGCAGATGGGCGCGCCGGGCATCGCCGTCGCCTCGGCCGTCGCCGGCTGGGTCAATGCGCTGATGCTGCTCGGCGTGCTGATCCGGCGCGGTCACTGGGGCCGCGACGTACCACTCATGAGACGCATCCCACGGCTGGTGCTGTCGGCGGCGGTGATGGGGGCGGCGCTCTATTTTGCCGAGCACTGGTTTGCCGCCCAACTGGCCTCGGGCTCACCGCTGGTCGTCAAAGCTACGACGCTTCTCGCGCTGGTTGCCGGCGGAGCGTTGCTTTATTTCGTCACAGCCTTCGCCACCGGCGGCGCCGATTTCGGCATGATCCGGCGCAATGTCAGGCGGAAGGGATCGCCGCCTGTCAGTGAGCCGAACGATAGCGGCTCTGTCGACAAGCATTAGTCTTCACGGACAGTTGGTCATAGACCGAGCGCGGCAGCGGGTTGCGCGCTTGCTTGCTAAGCTCAATCCCGAACTCGGCCCGAAGCCGTGCCGCCGTTTCCAGCGGCGTCTCACGATTGCGCCAGCGCCCAAGAGCTTCACGCATGGCAATCACAATCGCCTCGGTGATGCCGACGCCTTTGACCTTGGCGAAGGCTCGCGTCAACCTGTCCGTCGGCCTGTCAAGCCGAGCGACAAGCGCAACAAGCGCGATGCCTCAAACGGTATGGAACAAGCAATCTGGCCCGAAGCGATTTGCCCCGCCGTGCTAGCCGACAACCTCTTGATCCGCTCCCCGCTCTCGTCCATAAGCGCGCCGTCGAAAGACTTTCGCCGCGTGCGAAACGGCCCTCCACAAGCCAGGGAAACACCATGACTGACTCCAATCAGCCCGCCTTCAATCAGCCTGCCTTCAAGCCACTTGTCTTTTCCGGCGTCCAGCCGACCGGCAACCTGCATCTCGGCAACTATCTCGGCGCCATCAAGAAATTCGTCGCCCTGCAGGACACCTCCGATTGCATCTATTGCGTCGTCGACCTGCATTCGCTGACCGCGCAGCTTGTCCATGACGATCTCAAGGACCAGACACGCTCGATCACCGCGGCGTTTCTCGCCTCCGGCATCGACCCGAAGAAGCACATCGTCTTCAACCAGTCGCGGGTCATGCAGCACGCCGAGCTTGCCTGGATCTTCAATTGCGTGGCGCGCATCGGCTGGATGAACCGGATGACGCAGTTCAAGGACAAGGCCGGCAAGGACCGCGAGAACGCCTCGCTGGGGCTGCTTGCCTATCCGAGCCTGATGGCGGCCGACATCCTCGTCTACCGCGCCACCCACGTGCCGGTCGGCGATGACCAGAAGCAGCATCTGGAGCTGACACGCGACATCGCGCAAAAATTCAACAACGACTTTTCGGACCGCATCGCCGGCCTTGGCGTCGGCGTCGAGATGAAGGTCGGCGAGGAGACGGTGAACGGTTATTTCCCGCTGACCGAGCCGATCATCGGCGGACCGGCGGCGCGCATCATGTCGCTGCGCGACGGCTCCAAGAAGATGTCGAAGTCGGACCCGTCGGACCTGTCGCGCATCAATTTGACCGACGATGCCGACAGCATCTCGAAGAAGATCCGCAAGGCCAAGACTGACCCCGAGGCATTGCCAAGTGAATTGGACGGCCTTGCCGGCCGGCCGGAAGCCGAAAACCTGGTCGGCATCTATGCGGGTCTGGCCGAGATATCGAAGGAGGCGGTGCTGAAAGAGTTCGGCGGCCAGCAGTTTTCGGTGTTCAAGCCGGCGCTGGCCGACCTTGCCGTGGAAAAGCTGGCGCCGGTCGCCGGCGAGATGCGCCGCATTTCTGACGACCGCGCATATGTCGACGCAGTGCTGAGGGATGGCGGCGAACGCGCCGGCACACTGGCCGAAGCGACGATGAAGACGGTGCGCGACATCATCGGCCTGCTGCAAGGCTGATCTGCACCCAACATCGCTGCACCCGCGGGTCGCTTGCGGCCGGGCTGTGGCGGTGGCAGATTGCGACCGAAACCATCGAACAGGGTGAACATGGTCTCCAAACGCCTCAGCCGCGAAGCCGGCCATCGCCGCAAATTCCTGGCGATCATCGACGACACGCCCGAATGCGAGCGGGCCGTCGCCTACGCCTCGAAGCGCGCGCAGAGCACCAGCGGCGTGCTGGTGCTGCTCTATG
>NZ_RZSX01000301.1:0-6683 GCF_004023105.1 Mesorhizobium sp. M5C.F.Ca.IN.020.32.2.1
CCCTTCGGGCCACCCTCCCCTCAAGGGGGAGGGATCAGCCGCCCACCTTCTCGCCAAAACTCGAAAAGAACTGTCCGGCCAGTTTCTTCGATGTCGATTCGATCAGCCGACTGCCGAGCTGAGCAATCTTTCCGCCGACATCGGCCTTGGCCGCATATCTCAGGATCGTCGCCTCCGGGCCATCTGCGGTCAGGGTCACATCGGCGCCGCCTTTGGCGAAGCCGGCGATGCCACCCTTGCCCTCGCCCTGGATGGTGTAGGAATGCGGCGGGTTGAGGTTCCTCAGCGTCACCTCGCCATTGAACGTCGCTTTGATGGGGCCGATTTTGACCACCACGGTCGCTCCCATCTCGGTGTCCGACTTCTTTTCGAGGCTCTGGCAGCCCGGAATGGTCTGCCTCAGAACGTCCGGGTCGTTCAGCGCTTCCCACACCTTTTTCAGGGGTGCGGCGATGCGTTCCTCGCCTTCGATCACCAAAGCCATCAAAATCTCCAGGATACAAACTGACAGGCCCCGATGCGGTCTAGCGTGAGGGTAGACGCATGTCTATCGCACCAAAGTCCGGAATCGGATGGCGCGTGCCTCTTGCCTGCTCTCGCGCGTTGTCATATCGATTTGTCATACAAATACGGAGACCATGATGGCCGGCGCCCCCACGCAGAAAAAGAAATTTCGCTCGCAGGAGTGGTTCGACAATCCCGACAATCCGGGGATGACGGCGCTTTACCTCGAGCGCTATCTGAATTACGGGCTGACGCGTGCCGAACTGATGTCGGGCAAGCCGCTGATCGGCATCGCCCAGACCGGCTCGGATCTGTCGCCCTGCAACCGCCATCATATCGAGCTGGCCAAGCGCGTGCGCGAGGGCATCGTCTCGATGGGCGGCATCCCTTTCGAGTTCCCATGCCACCCGATCCAGGAGACGGGCAAACGCCCAACCGCCGCACTCGACCGCAACCTCGCCTATCTCGGCCTGGTCGAGGTGCTCTACGGCTACCCGCTCGACGGCGTCGTGCTCACCATCGGCTGCGACAAGACGACGCCGGCCCTGCTGATGGCCGCGGCCACCGTCAACATTCCGGCTATCGCGCTATCGGTCGGCCCGATGCTGAACGGCTGGCACAAGGGCAAGCGCACCGGCTCCGGCACCATCGTCTGGGAATCGCGCCAGCGCCTGTCGGCAGGCGAAATCGGCTATGACGAGTTCATGGACATCGTCGCCTCCTCGGCGCCGTCCACTGGCTATTGCAACACCATGGGCACCGCCACCACGATGAATTCGCTGGCCGAGGCGCTCGGCATGCAGCTGCCTGGCTCGGCCGCGATTCCCGCTCCCTATCGCGAGCGTGGCCAGATCGCCTATGAAACGGGAAAACGCATCGTCGACATGGTGCATGAGGATCTGAAGCCCTCCGACATCATGACCCGACAGGCCTTCGAGAATGCCATCGTCGTCAATTCGGCCATCGGCGGCTCGACCAACGCGCCGATCCATCTCAACGCCATCGCACGCCATCTCGGCGTGCCGCTCGACAATGACGATTGGCAGCAGGTCGGCCTCAAAATACCGCTCATCGTCAACCTGCAGCCGTCGGGCGAATATCTCGGCGAGGATTATCATCATGCCGGTGGCGTGCCGGCGGTGGTGGCCGAACTGATGAAGGCCGGGCTGTTGCCCCATCCCGACGCCATGACCGTCAACGGCAAGACGATGGGCGACAATTGCAGTGGGGCCGTCAACGAGAATCCCGACGTCATCCGCAGCGTCGCCGAGCCGCTGAAAGCCAACGCCGGCTTCATCAATCTTAGGGGTAATCTGTTTGATTCGGCGATTATGAAGACCAGCGGTATCTCGCCCGAATTCCGCGAACGCTATCTGTCGAACCCAAAGGACCCCGAGGCCTTCGAAGGCAACGCCATGGTCTTCGACGGGCCCGAAGACTACCACGCCCGCATCGACGATCCGGCGCAAGGCATCGACGAGCACACGATCCTGTTCATGCGCGGCGCCGGCCCGATCGGTTATCCGGGCGGCGCCGAAGTCGTCAACATGCAGCCGCCGGCCCATCTCATCAAGAAGGGCATTCATGCGCTGGCCTGCATCGGCGACGGTCGCCAGTCGGGCACGTCGGGCTCGCCGTCGATCCTCAACGCCTCGCCCGAAGCCGCCATAGGCGGCGGGCTGGCGCTGTTGAAGACCGGTGACCGCGTCCGCATCGACCTGCGCAAGGGCACCGCCGACATTCTCGTCACCGACGACGAGATCACGCGCCGTCGCGCCGAGCTGCAGAACAGTGGCGGCTATCACTACCCCAAGCACCAAACGCCATGGCAGGAGATCCAGCGCGGCATGGTCGACCAGTTTTCCGAAGGAATGGTGCTGAAGCCGGCGGTAAAGTACCAGGATGTGGCGCACACCCGCGGCGTGCCGCGGGACAATCACTAATGCATGTCGCCCCAAAGTGTGCAGCGGTTTTGGGACAACGACATGCATAAAAGCAAAGGTCTAAAGGGCGTCGCGTGTTTCAGACGACGGCGCTTTCCGCTGGCGGCGGCTTGATACGATCAAGCCGCCGCCATATGTTTGCTGGGCCCGCCGCTCAGAGATAGCCGGTGATCTCCGGCGCTTTGTCCTGCTTGTCGCGCTTGCCGTCCTCGTAGACAATTGGTGCTGCGGCGAGTTCCTCTTCGGTGACGTCGTCGAGGCAGGCGACGTTCACCGCCCAGAAGTTCCCGCCCAAGAAGTCGAGATAGCCGCGCGAGAGAAAATTCGCGCCGCAGTTCGGGCACATATAGTGGTTGATGTCGCCTTCCGGCCAGTTCGACGGCGTCGCCTTGTATTCCCGCATCCGGTCGCGGCCGTCCGTCACCCGCACGGCCTCATAGGCCGCGAAGGATTTCCGGTAGCCGAGCTTCCAGCAGAAGCTGCAATTGCATTTGCGGATGCCCTCAGTGAGGTCGATGTCGGCTTCGAAACGCACCGCGCCGCAATGGCAGCTGCCGTGATAGGTCTTTTTCATGGTTTTCCTCCCAGACGTGTTCTGGCTCCGCCAAACCGGCCGCCGGAGCCAGAGCATCCTTTGCTTCAGGCATGACGCTTGACAAGCGGGCGCAACAAATCCACGATCATGGCAAGGGGTGCATCGCGACGACCCCGTGAGGCGTCAGCCCAACGTTCGCGTCCAAGCTTCTCTGTCAAGGAGGTGGACGCCATGCCGTCGACAACCGCTATCACCGTATCGCAACTATCCCGTCTGATTGGTCTGCCGGGTGCGCCCGCGATCGTCGATGTTCGTATCGAAGATGATTACAACGCCGATCCGCGCCTGCTCCCGGCCTCAAGCCGGCGTGATTTCAAAACCGTCTCTACCTGGGCGTCCGAATACGCCGGCAGCCGAGTGGCGGTCATCTGCCAAAGAGGACAAAAGCTCTCGCAAGGCGTGGCCGCATGGCTGCGGCATGAGGGCGTCAGTGCCGAATCCCTCGAAGGCGGCTTCGAGGCCTGGGGCGATGCCAAGGGGCTTTTGGTCGATGCCGGCAAGTTGCCGCCCCGCGATGGAAAAGGCCGCACCGTATGGGTGACGCGGGCGCGCCCGAAGGTCGATCGCATCGCCTGCCCCTGGTTGATCCGGCGTTTCATCGATCCGAGCGCTGTTTTCCTCTTTGTCGAGGCGGCCGAAGTGTTGGCCACTGCGGATCGCTTTCAGACCGTGCCTTTCGACATCGACAATGTGTTCTGGTCACACCGCGGCGAACGCTGCACCTTCGACACGATGATCGAAGAGTTCGGGCTCGAATCCGAGGCGCTCGACCGCCTGGCCATGATTGTGCGCGCAGCCGACACTGCAAGTCTCGATCTGGTTCCCCAGGCGGCCGGATTCCTGGCCGCCTCGCTTGGCCTGTCGCGGATGTTTCGCGACGATCTGGAACAGCTGGAGGCAGGCATGCTGCTCTACGATGCGTTTTACCGATGGTGCCGCGACGCCACCGAGGAGACGCACAACTGGCCAAGCGTGAGCAAGCCATGAGCGCCCCGGTTTCTGACAGAACGGAGGCTTCGGGGGGCGAGATCGTCGAAGCGCCGGCTGCGCCAACCTTCCGCGAAGGCGTAAAGCTCTGGGCGAAAATCGGCCTGCTCAGCTTCGGCGGGCCGGCCGGCCAGATCGCGCTCATGCACAAGGAATTGGTCGAGGAACGGCGTTGGATCGGCGAGCAACGTTTCCTGCATGCGTTGAACTACTGCATGATGCTGCCCGGCCCTGAAGCCCAGCAACTCGCCATCTATATCGGCTGGCTGTTGCACCGGACGATCGGCGGCCTGGTCGCCGGTGTCCTGTTCGTCGCGCCGGGCGCGCTTGTGATGCTCACCTTGAGCATCCTCTATGCGCTATACGGCGACGCTCCCCTCGTCGAGGCGCTGTTTTTCGGGGTGAAAGCGGCCGTGCTCGCCATCGTGATCGAGGCGATGATCCGGATCGGACGTCGGGCCCTGAAGAACCGGGTCATGGTTTCGATCGCGCTCGCCGCCTTCATTGCCATCTATGCATTGAACCTGCCGTTTCCGCTCATCATCCTGCTTGCCGGCGTGACGGGCTGGATTGGGAACCGTGTTGCGCCGGCCCTTTTTTCCGGTGCGGCACACGGCAAAGACGCGGTTCCCGACATCAAGGGCGCGGTCGACCTGATGTTCGAGCGCGGCGAGCTGGCCCACACCAGGCCGACGCGATGGCATGCGCCGCGCATCATTGCGATCTGGCTGCCGATCTGGCTCGGCCCCGTGCTGCTGATCTGGGCGTTCACCGGATCCACCAGCGTGTGGACTGAGATCGGTGGCTTCTTCAGCGTCATGGCTGTCGTCACCTTCGGCGGCGCTTACGCGGTCCTTGCCTATGTCGCGCAGGCAGCGGTCGAGTCCTTCGGCTGGCTCGCACCCGGTGAAATGGTCGATGGCCTCGGGCTTGCCGAAACCACGCCTGGTCCGCTCATTCTGGTCCTGCAGTTCGTCGGCTTTCTTGCCGCGTTCCGCCAATCCGGATCGTTGAGCCCGCTGCTTGCAGGATCGCTTGGGGCGATGCTTACCCTATGGGCGACGTTCATGCCTTGCTTCTTCTGGATATTCCTCGGTGCGCCCTACATCGAAGCCCTGCGCGGCAACAAGGCGCTGTCGGCGGCGCTGACCGCGATCACTGCCGCCGTCGTCGGCGTCATCATGAATCTCGCTCTGTGGTTCGGCTTGCACGTCATCTTCGGCGAAGTGCGCAACATGGGGCTTGGAATGGACGTGCCGGTGCTCTCATCCATCGACTGGCGCGCGGCGCTGCTGTCGTGTGCTGCCATGATCGCCATTCTGAAGCTGAAGATCGGCATGCTGCCGACGCTTGCGGGATCGGCCCTCGCCGGTGTTTTGTTGCTGGCAGCGAGCGGATAGCGGCTGCGTGCGGCCGTCGCTTCATTGTAGTTCGGGCATTCGGATAGGAACATCATGGCGAGACAACGCTCTTCCCTAGGCTTCCTTGGAATGTTCGGCCGATCAGGCGACCTCAGGCAACTCGACGCCGCGTTACGCGGCGTCGATCTTCATCCCGCCCTTGTGCCGGAGGGAGCAAAGCTCACCATCGTCAATCTGATGAAAGACCACTGGTCTGACGAGCCGCCACTACAAGCCTATCCAGCGGTGGCGCAGCTATTTGGCTATTGTATTGCCGGGCCGGAAGCATTCGAGCAATCCAACGGCCTTCAACATAGGCTGGATGCGGAGCGCCGGCTGGAGGCGGCACTTGAGGCCGGCGACAGCTTCGATGCGCAAATCATACTGATGACGCTGCATGCCAAGCTGATCAGTGGCGAGGTCGTCGAGCGCTATGGGTTGGGGACCGACTGACCGTTTTGACGAGAAGCGTTCTCAGCCGCCCATGCCGCTGCGCGGCAGATGGATAAGATTGCCGAAGCGGGCGCGCAACTTGTCGTCGACCAGCTTCGGGACATGGCGAGGGAAGCGCTCGGCGAGGATGCGTTTCTTCTCGATGATCGCCCGCTGCAAGATGTCGGGCCTGCCTTTCTCGTTCCACTCCTTCGGCGAAAACCGGTCGCCAACCGCCGGGTAGAAATATTCCGTCTGCATCAGCCGCAGCGTCTGCTCGTTGCCGAGATAGTGACCCGGCCCCTTCAGGCAGACGTCGGCGATGGTGTCTATCGACAGCGACTCATCGGTCACCTCGATGCCGCGCACGCAGCGCAGGCAATGGCCAAGCATGTCGTTGTCGATGATCAGGCTTTCCAGGCAGAAACCGAGCAGCGAGGCGTGCATGCCGGCCGATTCGTAGACGAGGTTGAGGCCGGCAAGGCCCGACATCACGTCGGTGATGCCCTTTTCGTAACCGGACTGGATATCAGGCAGTTTCGAATCCGTCATGCCGGCGGCCGAACCACCGGGCAGGTCGTAGAACTGCGCCATCTGGGCGCAGGCAGCCGTCAGCACCGCTTGCTCGGCCGAACCGCCTGACATGGCGCCGGTCCTGAGATCCGAGACGAACGGCCAGGTGCCGAAAATCGCCGGATGCCCCGGCCTGATGGCGTTGACATAGACGAGGCCGGCGAGCACTTCGGCCACCGCTTGCACCACCGCGCCGGCGATCGCCGCCGGCGCTGTGGCGCCTGCCTGGCCGGCCGACAGCAACAGGAT
>NZ_RZSX01000302.1:0-6668 GCF_004023105.1 Mesorhizobium sp. M5C.F.Ca.IN.020.32.2.1
GCCGGTGGGATCCGGCTCGTCGACGAGAAAAAACCCATACACCTTCGGATTGCCAAGGAAGGGGGTGACTTTGTCGATAAAGGACTGGGTCACGCCCTCGCCCTCGTTGAGCCAGACCATAGCCTTCATGCCATCCGGCAGCTCGTTGACCTGGTCAATGTATTGAACGTCGACCAGATTGAAACCTGCGCTAGCGACTTCTGTGGCGGACCCACCTGCTGCGAAATGAAGTGCCATTGATAATCCTTTTTTTCTTAGCGCCCCGCGGTGGCCTGCCTACTCGACGGCGTATATTAGCGCCAAATCAAATACCCACACCCCTCTGATAGAATTTTTGAGATTTTTGGTATTGCATCGAGTGCCGCAGGCCGGACTTCACCTCACGAAGTGCGCGCTCCTGCCAAGGTCGAATTCGTGAAAAACAATCCGTAGACAGTCTTGCTGAACTACCAGAATATTCCTTTTTTGTTCCTAGACGTGCCGATCCGCTCGACGCGCTTGGTAACGCAAATATCAACATTTGTTGTTTCTGGCTGCTGCCTTCACTGTCTCCTGCCGCCGCATCGCTCGATTTTTGCGCTCTGGCGTGGCAGTAACAATGGAGGCGACGCGCTGGCCGCCTCATAGCCAGTTTGGATTATTTGTTTGAACAATCTTACCGCGGGCGATCGCAGTTTGCGATATCTCTCCGGCGACAGTGCCCATTGCCGCGTTTGAGTTCGACGCAACTCTATTTCGCGGCATCAACGGGTGTGCACAAAGCAGATGAGCAACTCGGAAGAGGCTGTCACGTTTCGCCTGGTGCAATAATGCTTTCCATGGCGAGCGACAACCGATACAGCCCGCGCCGACTCTGATCGTTGCTAAGTCGGGAGAGGTACGTTGTCTCCCCTGCCCGCGGCAAGCCGCTCAAACAAACTCGGCGCAGCCTCGTTATGGAGCCGGTTGGGGCCAGCGGTGTAACGCAGCGCGGCCAACGTCCGTCAGCGCATAGACGCCGCGCTCGGCCCTGGCGAACCAGCCATAGACATTGTGAAGCAGGATGTTGGCGGCGCGTGGTGAAATGGCTTTCAAGTCGCGCGGGCGCTTCGGGCCGTCGACCATCGCAGCGGCGCAGGCCAGCGCATCCTGCCGGTAAGCGGTCATTATCGGCGTACGCGAGCCGCCGCCGACTACAGGGTCGCCGCGCCGGCGACGATGCTCGTCCACCAGGCGCGATCTTCGTCTCGGGTCTCGCCGGGGCGGCAAAGCGGCCGGGCTGAGCAGCAATTCGATGTTGCCGGCGGAACCAACCCCCAGAAGCCCGAACCCGAGCCGCCGGCAGAGTGCGCGGAACCGACGGTCATGCTCGCGGCCTTTGCCGCGGGCCGACATCCGCGCCGCGAGCCAGACCTCATCGCATGACGCAGCACGATCGACACCTTGAAGTATGAGTTCGAGGTTGAACTGCAATTTCAATTCGCAGATGACGACCACGGGCGGCTCGCCGTCACGCAGTCCCACGACGTCGCAACCACCAACTTCGCCTTTAACGGTGAATTCCAGGCTCTCAAGAAACCGCTTCACCGGGATGTAAAGAGACGTTTCCTGCATACCGGAGCCATAGCCGATTCGTGACTGGCTGGCACAGCATCACCGAAGGCATGCCGCTCTGGGGCAGATTTGCCGCTCGTCGAACGCATGGAAGTGTGGGATGCATTAAGCAGTTCGCTGGGACCGCCCGGCTCGGCCGCTAAGCCCGCAGCCCCCTCGCCTCGCCTCCGCGCCTGCGCGGAACCAGCATGTCCCTGGCCAGGAGGCGGCTTACCCGGCAGAACGCCATGAACGCCCGGCAAGCATCCTCGGTCTCGACCAGGTCGACCGTGGCGCCAAAGCAGGCATTGAATGCGGCCTGATAGACCGGGCCCTGCCGGCGAACCGGCCAGCCTTGCAGGAAATCCAGCGCTTGTTCGACGCTGTAGATTTCCTCGACCGGCAGGCCAGGCGCTGTCGTGATGCGCACCGGCACCTCGAATTGCAATCTGTCCATTCGTGTCCCTCCAGAACGCGTTCCCCACTTGTTGCTCAGAAATATGTCGTCAGTGCGGACGAACAACCCTGGCACGGGCTGGACAGGCACAGGATGAAGCCGCAAGACATGAATATCGCCGGCTTGAGCCCATCGCCGGCAGTTCGTCCTTGAACCTGGCGCCGTCCGGTGCCAAATCTGAGAGACTTTTCCCGCGGGCTGATCAGAAGCCCTTTCTTCCGGCAAGACGGACACAATGGTCACCTATCTCGACGCCGCCACGGCACCACTCAGAAACACCGGCCAGATCCGCCTCTACGGCGAAGAGGGCTTTGCCGGCATGCGCAAGGCCTGCGACCTCACCGCACGCTGCCTCGACGAACTGGTGTCGATCGTCGCGCCGGGCGTTACCACTGAAACCATCGATCGCTTCGTCTTCGAATTCGGCATGGATCACGGCGCATTGCCGGCGACGCTCAACTATCGCGGCTACACGAAGTCATCCTGCACTTCGATCAACCACGTCGTCTGCCATGGCATTCCCGACAACAAGCCGTTGAAGGACGGCGACATCGTCAACATCGACGTCACCTACATCCTCGATGGCTGGCACGGCGACTCCTCGCGCATGTATCCGGTGGGCACGATCAAGCGCGCCGCCGAGCGCCTGCTCGAGGTCACGCATGAATGCCTGATGCGCGGCATCGCGGCGATCAGGCCCGGCGCCCGCACCGGCGCCATCGGCGCCGCCATCCAGACCTATGCCGAAGGCGAGCGCTGCTCGGTGGTGCGCGATTTCTGCGGCCACGGCGTCGGCCAGCTCTTTCACGACGCGCCGAACATCCTGCACTATGGCAGCGCCAGCGAGGGCGTCGAGATGCGGCCGGGCATGATCTTCACCGTCGAACCGATGATCAATCTCGGCCGGCCGCACGTAAAGGTGCTGTCGGATGGCTGGACGGCGGTGACACGCGACCGCTCGCTGTCGGCGCAGTACGAGCACACGATCGGCGTCACCGAGACCGGGTGCGAGATTTTCACGCTGTCGCCAAAAAACCTCGACCGCCCGGGCCTGCCGGCATAGTGTCCTGCCGGTATAGTGTTCGACAAGTCGCGGGCATCTGCCCGGCAAATGCTGGATATGGGCGGCCTATGGGAAAAACCAGCGACGAAGACGAACGCATCTTCTTTCCCGAAAGACCGATAAAATCGCTCGCGAAAGCCAAGTCGGTCGAAAAGCCGCATTATCTCGGTCATCGCGACCGCTTGCGCCAACGGTTCGCGGCCGCGGGTTCCGACGCCCTCCCCGACTACGAATTGCTGGAGCTCTTGCTCTTCCGCCTGATCCCCCGCTCCGACACTAAGCCCGTCGCCAAGGCGCTGCTGGCGCGTTTTGGCACGCTTGCCGAGGTGCTTGGCGCGCCTGTCGCGCGACTTGAAGAGGTCAGGGGTATCGGCCCGGCAGTGGCGCTCGATCTGAAGATCGTTGCCGCGGCCGCCCAACGCGCGGCACGTAGCGAGATCAAAGGCCGCGAGGTCTTGTCCTCCTGGACGCAGGTTCTCGGATACTGCCGGTCGGTAATGGCCTTCGAGGAGCGCGAGCAGTTCCGTATCCTGTTTCTCGACAAGAAAAACGCGCTGATCGCCGACGAGGTGCAGCAGGTCGGCACCGTCGACCACACGCCGGTCTATCCGCGCGAAGTGGTCAAACGCGCGCTCGAACTCTCCGCCACGGCGATCATCTTGGCGCACAACCACCCCACTCAACCACCTTCCATCACGTTGGATCACGCTTAAGCACGCTGAAACACAAGCAAAATCGCGGATTTTCTGGATTGCGTAGTGGGGGCGGTTTTGGCAAATTGGGGGCTGTGAAAGGGGTAGAAAACGGCCTTCCGCTCCCAGCTAGCGATCCCTGTTTCTCCTCGACCGATCCCAGTTCCGGAAAGGAGGAAACGCCATGCCCGCCCTGACCGACACCGCGATCCGACATGCTCAGAAGCGCGTCGAGGTGAGCCGCAAACAAGAGAACCTCACCGATGGTGAAGGACGCGGCACCGGCCGTCTCGTCCTCGTTCTCAAGCCCATGCCGAAGCGTGTCACCGCCGACTGGATGGCGCAGCAATGGCGCGACGGCAAACGTACCAAAAAGAAGATCGGTGCTTATCCGTCGATGTCGCTGGCGCAGGCCCGTGAGATCTACAAACGTGACTTTGCCGACGTCATCCAGAAGGGCCGAAGCATCAAGATTGCCACCGATACCCGTCCCGGCACCATCGCCGATCTGTTCGAGGGTTATGTCGCGGCGCTCAAGGAAGCTGGCAAGCCGTCTTGGAAGGAGACTGAAAAGGGCCTCAACAAAATCGCCGACACGCTCGGGCGCAACCGCCTCGCTCGCGAAATCGAGGCCGAGGAAATCATCGAGCTGATCCGCCCGATCTACGAGCGCGGCGCAAAGTCGATGGCCGACCATGTACGCTCTTACCTTCATGCTGCCTTTAGCTGGGGGATGAAGTCCGACAATGATTATCGGCAGCAATCCTCTCGCCGCTTCCGTATCCCCTTCAATCCCGCAACCGGTATCCCGACCGAACCCAAGGTCAAAGGCACTCGCTGGCTCGACGAACTCGAGTTCGTGCAACTCTATCGCTGGTTGGAATGTCCCGACACGCCAGTCCATCCCTCTTATCCGCGTGCCGTGCAACTCATCATGCTGACCGGCCAGCGCGTCGAGGAGATTGCTCGGCTTCATGTCGATCAGTGGGACGCCAAGGAGCGGATCATCGACTGGTCCAAGACTAAGAACGAGCAGCCGCACGCCGTCCCGGTGCCCTCACTCGCTGCCGAACTGATCGAGTCGATCAAACCGAACGAATACGGCTGGTTCTTCCCTTCGGCCAAAGACCCAAAGAAGCCCGTCAGCCACGGCACGCTATATAGCTTCGTCTGGCGACAACGGGACCGCGGCGTGATCCCCTATGCGACGAACCGCGATCTTCGCCGGACTTTCAAAACGCTCGCTGGCAAGGCCGGTGTATCGAAGGAAATCCGCGATCGCCTCCAAAACCACGCCCTCCAGGACGTCAGTTCCAAGCACTACGATCGTTGGCACTATATGGTCGAAAAGCGCGCTGGCATGGCCAAATGGGACAGGTTCGTTCGGACGCTGCTCAAGAAGAAGACCAACAACACATTTAAGCAGGCCGCGTGAACTGTCGCGCCATCATCGTCGCCGGCACGCTCGAGCTGCTCTGCCGCATTGCTCCCGCGCATGCGGACCCGTGCGAGGCGCCACTGCCGAGCCAGGCCGGCGTCCGCTTTTCCGGAGTCGTCCGATATGTTGGTGATGGAGACGGCCTTTGCGTCGGTAGGACGGTCGATCCCAAGGAGTGGATCGAAGTTCGGCTCGCGGATTTCAACGCGCCTGAACTGCACCAGCCCGGCGGTGTGACGGCCAAGGCGGCCCTCGAGCGCATCGCGCTCCATCACGCAGTCGTATGCACGACAGAGCGAGGGCGCGGCGGCCGTGTCGTTTCCTATGATCGAGTGCTCGCCCGCTGTCAGATCGGAGCCGACAGCATCGGCGAGTTGCTCCGCCACGCCGGCGTCGCCGAGGGCGGGAACTGACGAGACCGCGGGCGAACCTTCACCTTCTTGAATGGCGCGGGCAGCCTGGCGAGTTGTGCGATCACGTCGTCACGTTTTGCGCCGGATCTTCCCGCGCACGAGGGTGAACCGGAGCTACCGTCCGGCAACTACACCATCACCAGGGACGCGACCGCGCGAGAGCCCGTCGTCACTCGATAATGGCCCGGAAAGCCAAGCGATGAGCCAGCCTCTGGCCCTCTCACTTTCCAGAGAAAAGGAGCATCTCTGGCCAGGAAACTGGCCGATGAAGCGCTGGCGCATAAGCCGAAAGATCTGCATCAAACGACTTCTTCAAGCGCTCAATTGTTGGCCTAATGTCCTCACGGCCACCCTCCGCGTCGCTTGTCGGGGAACCGGGCGACAAGGTGTTAAGGACTTGGAGAAGCTCCCAGTCTCGAAGCACTTCAAGCTTTTCGCCATTCTCGCGAACACCAAATACGAGGCGGTGCACGAGAGCGCCCGTCCCGGTGACCTCGTCTTCAACCGTCACGATGAGCAAGGGCTGCGGCAGGCCACCAAGACATGCGAAGCTTACGGGCCGGGCTCGCGCTTCTTGAAGGGCGAGGTCGAAAAGGACGTGGCCAACTCCGAGAACCCGGGACGCGACATTCTTTCCGCGCAGACTACGATCAAATACGAGGCCCTCGTACTTTTCCCGGACTGCGTAGCTCCGCGCCCGCCATTCGTCAGGCGCCTTGACTTCCAGCCCGTCGTCCCGCCGAAAAACCCGACGCCCGTGCCGACTCACGGCGAATGTGAAGAACTTCTCGAGGTCCGGAAGATCGACCTTCGGGAGGTCCTTGCCCACCTGTTGGAAATCGAAACGCGATACATTTCCAAGGAGCTCACGGACTGTCTCAACCACATCGCGTCCGCCCAACGTCGCCGTGGACTGGTCAAACCAGGAGGTCAGCCGGTCTTTCGAGAGTCCTTCCGCGCCGGCGAACAGCTCGTTGAACAGTGAGTTTCCGGTCATCCCGACTACTAGCAGCGACATATCCTCCGCTTCCTC
>NZ_RZSX01000303.1:0-6659 GCF_004023105.1 Mesorhizobium sp. M5C.F.Ca.IN.020.32.2.1
TCCTACTACACTTATACGGCCGACCGGCTGGTGCGTGTCGATTTTGCAACACTGATGGCAGCACCACAGCCGGTGGCACCACAGGACGCTGCCTTTGTACCGTCGCTCACCAGCGACGCCTTCCGCGAAGCGATTGCCGGGCTCGGCGACTACGAGCTCTATGCCGAACCTGACATTGCCAAGGCGTTGATCGCTTATTACTCGGCCAATCCGGATTTCATCTGGGTGACCGGGACCGGCCCAAACGGTCGCGCGCAGGATGCGGTGCGGGTGCTTGGCGAGGCGACGAGCTATGGCCTCACGCCGGCCGACTATTCGGTTGAAGTGCCTGCCGCCGGCGCATCGACCGGCGGCGCCGATGCGCGGCTGAAGGGGTTCGTCCGCTTTGAGATGGCACTGTCGGCGCGCGTCTTGCGCTATGTCCACGACGCGCAAAGCGGCCGCGTCGATCCCAATCGCATCACCGGCTACTATGATTTCCCGGCCAAGCCGCTCGACATGGAAGGCGTGCTGAAAACGCTGGCGCGCACTCAGCAAGTGCGCACCTATCTCGAATCACGGCATCCGCAGAACGCCGAATATCAGGCGCTGCGCGTCGAACTGGAATCACTTCAGGCCAGCGCCGAAGACGAGATCGTCGTTGACCCCAAGCTGTTGCTGAAACCGGGGCAGACCAGCCCCGAACTGCCGAAGCTTCTGGCGAAGATCGCGCGCAATCTCGACGACGAGATGGGCGGCGCCTATGGCGAGATATTGGCCGGGCTCGCCGCCAGCGAGGTCTATGATCCGGAACTGGTGCCGGTTATCAAGGCGGTGCAGAAAAAGGCTGGCATGAAGGGCGACGGCGTCATCGGTCCGCGCACCGTCGCAGCGCTGGTCGGGACGTCCAAGGCCGACAAGATTCAAAAGGTGCAGGTCGCGCTGGAAGAGTTGCGCTGGTTGCCATCCGATCTCGGCAGTCCGCGCGTCTTCATCAACCAGCCGGCCTTTACGGCGAGCTATATCGAAAATGGCGAGGAGAAGCTGAAGACCCGCGCCGTCATCGGCAAGACCACGAACCAGACTTCCTTCTTCTACGACCAGGTTGAGCAGGTCGACTTCCATCCCTATTGGGGTGTGCCGCAGTCGATCCTCGTCAACGAGATGCTGCCCCGGCTGCGCAGGGATCCCGGTTATCTCGACCGCGCCGGCTACGAAGTGGTCAACGCGCGCGGCAAACGCATTCCCTCCTCCTCGGTCAACTGGGGCGCCTATGGCGCGAAAATACCTTATGGCGTGCGCCAGCTGCCGAGCGAGGCCAATGCGCTGGGCGAACTGAAGATCCTGTTCCCCAACAAGCACGCAATCTACATGCACGATACGCCGCAAAAGTCGTTTTTCCAGCGTGACATGCGCGCGCTCAGCCATGGCTGCGTTCGTCTGCAGGATCCGCGCGGCATGGCGGCGGCCGTGCTCGGCACCTCGGTCGACTATGTCGCGGAGAAGCTGAAGCATGGCCATTCGACTGAAAAGGTCACGCGCACGATCCAGGTCTATGTCGCCTATTTCACCGCCTGGCCGGACATGTCCGGCAAAGTCGAATATTTCAGCGACGTCTACGACCGCGACACGCGGCTGCAGCAGGCACTCGACAGCACGGAAGCGGTGCGCTCGCCGGCGAGCTGAGGACGCTAACGCAGGGAGAGCGGGCGCCGGAACCCGGCTTCGCGCCCGGCGATCAGCCAGTAGACCAGACCGGCGACAAGGCCGGCGGCGGCGATGATGCCGATATCGGCCCAGCGCTCGGGGCTCAGGTCTTCCGGCGCGCTCGGCCAGATCAGGACGAAGCCGGCAGCCGCTGCTGCGGCGCCGAAGGCCATATGCAGCCAAAAACTGCGCAGCGAAAACAATTCGGCGATTAGCGCGAAGATCAGCGTCTGCAGGCCGGTTAGTACGATCGTCAGGAAATAGATGAACATGCCGAGCGGTGGCACGACCAGCGCCGCGATGGGGGAGAGCCCCATGAAATCGAAATACGCCGGTGCATCAGGCAGCGAACTCAATGCACCATAGATCGTCACTACTGCAATCAGTCCAACCAGCACCGCAACGAAATAGCCGGCGAGCATCATCAGAACGCGTTTCGCCACATGCTTTGCCGTCGCCATGCCCACCCCCGTGCGGCTCAATGATCACGCCGCAGTCAGCCATCAAAGCCGCATCGGCGCAAGGGGATGCCGAAAAGGGTGCAGGCCCCGTTCTTGGTGAAGCCACGCCGCCGCCCGCTTCCGAGGGGTCTTCGCCAGGCCGCGCTGTAACCTGGTTGCCGGAATAGTTCCGGCGCACGTATCGCCTGAGGAAGGGTGGCCGCGATCTATTTCGGCTCGGCTGTCACCGGATCGTAGGTGATTTCAACCTTCGCCTTATCGGTCGTGTAATAGGTGACGGTGTAGGCGCCGCTGTCCCAGCCGACCTCGTCGACGTAGCGAAAGTCGTCGCGCTGCTCGACCTTGGCGATTATTTCCGACAGTTTCCTAGCATTCTGCGGCGGCAATGGGCTGCCGTCTGCGGCAAAGGCCGGTCCGCCGAGAAGGAGGACTGCGACACCTGTCGCCAAAACAAGTCTGGACATGGCTTTCCCTCACTCTTCGAGGAGTAGAAACTCGCGGCCATGCAGGTTTGTTCCGGATTGGGCAAGGGGCGTGACAATCTAGCGCCGTGCCGACGCGCCGCATTGTTGTCCCTGAACGGAATCGGATGCAGCCTCGAAAGCTGTGGGGTTGGTGGGCGATGCAGGGATTGAACCTGCGACCCCACCCGTGTGAAGGGTGTGCTCTCCCGCTGAGCTAATCGCCCGCTCTTGCCCGAAGGCCAAGCGCGCCGCGATATAAGGGAGGCCGGCCGGGGAAGTCAAGGCGATGCCCTGGCGTTCCGACGAAGACCGAATGCAATCCCGCCGGGAGCGACCCGGTCGCCTCGCTCAGCGCCCCGCAGCGGCGATCAGGCGTTCGGCCAGACCAAGCGTCAGTGCGTCGAAATGCGAGATCACCGCCGACGGTTCGAATTCGCGCACATGGCGGTCGGTGTAACCGAAATCGACCGCGACCACGGGAATGCCGGCGGCTTTCGCCGTATCGATGTCGGTCTGCGAATCGCCGACCATCAGCGCGCGGTGCGGATCGCCGCCGGCCAGCACGATGGTTTGGGTCAGATGGCGCGGATCGGGCTTGCGGAACGCAAACGTGTCCTGGCCGCAAATCGCCGCGAAATGCTTCGCCAGGCCGAGCGCCTCGATCAGCGCCACCGAGTTGGCTGCGTATTTGTTCGTGCAGACGGCCAGGAGATAACCGGCTGCTTCGAATCGGGCGATCGTCTCGACGACGCCGGGGTAGGGGCGCGATTTACCCGGGATGTTGTCGGTGTAATGATCGAGAAACAGTTTCAGCAAGCGATCATGCTCCTGGCTTTCCAGCGATCTCTGCTGCGCGGCATGCGCGCGCTCGATCATCACCCGTCCACCATGGCCGACGAAGCGCTTGAAGCCGGCCTCATCGACGGCTGCGAGTTCGCTGGCGGCAAGGCTGTGGTTGAGGCTGTCGAGCAGGTCCGGCGCTGTATCGATCAGCGTCCCGTCGAGGTCGAACACGATGATCGGTCGGGTCATGGCCTGTCCTGTGACGATTACGCTGCCGGCAGGCGATAGCCGCTGCAGCCCATCCAGGCAAGCGGTGCTTGGTCAATCCACAGGGCAAAGCCTTTGACCGGACGGGCAAAGATGCTAGGAGCGCCGAAACACGCGAAATCCGGGGCAGGCATGGATGCGAGGCAACTGAAGGTCGAAGCCGCACGGGCGGCACTTGCCCATGTGACTGATGGCATGCGGCTCGGCATCGGCACCGGCTCGACGGCCGAGGAGTTCGTTCGGCTGCTTGCCGAGAAGGTCGCCAACGGCCTCACCATTATCGGCGTGCCGACCTCGGAGCGCACCGCCAACCTTTGCGGCGTGCTTGGCGTGCCGCTGTCGACGCTGGAGGAAACGCCGGAACTCGACCTTACCGTCGACGGCGCCGACGAGATCGATCCGGCGCTGACATTGATCAAGGGCGGCGGCGGCGCGCTGCTGCGCGAAAAGATCGTGGCGGCGGCTTCCGCCGGCATGATCGTCATTGCCGACCGTTCGAAGATGGTCGAGACGCTCGGCCGTTTTCCACTGCCCATCGAGGTCAACCCGTTCGGTCTGCGTGCCACGGAAATCGCCGTCGCCGCGGCGGCCGGAAGGCTCGGTCTTTCCGGTCCCGTCACATTGAGGATGACGGGGGGCCAGCCTTTTGTTACAGACGGCGGCCATTTTATCCTCGATGCATCTTTTGGCCGCATTCCGGATACAAGAGCGCTTTCGAATGCTCTCCATGCCATTCCGGGCGTGGTCGAGCATGGTCTTTTCATCGGGCTGGCATCAGCGGCCATCATAGCCGGCGACGGCGTCCAAACCGTCCATGCCGCCCGAAAACCAGGGAGTTCTACCGATCATGACGTTGCATAACCGGGTTCGCCGTTTTTCTGCCGTTCTGGCAGCTTCAGCCGTCTTTGCGTTTTCATCGCCGGCGTTCTCGCAGGACGTCACCGACGGGCATCTGAAGGCGGCCCGCGCTGCGGTCGCGGCGATCCACGCAACGGACCCGTTCGACAACATCCTGCCGCAGGCCGCCGCCGCGCTTCAGCAGCAGCTTATCCAAAAGAACCCGGACATGCAGGAGCTGATCGGCAGAACGGTTAGCGAAAAGGCTCTGGCGCTGGCCTCGCGCCGCGCCGATCTCGAGAAGGAAGCGGCCTTAGCCTATGCCAAGGTATTTTCCGAAAAAGAGCTTACCGAAATCGCCGCTTTCTACAATTCCGATTCCGGCAAGAAGCTGCTCGACAGCGGCCCGGCCGTGACGCGTGACCTGCTCAAGGCCGCCGACATCTGGCAGAACGGCGTCGCTCGCGATCTCGCACAACAGGTCGGCGAAACGCTGGCCGCGGCAGCGAAGGCTACAGCGCCGGCGGCACCGGCGAATGCCGCGGTACCGGAAGCACCGAAGAACTGAGAATATTGTCCGGCGGCGTTATCGCTGCGGACCGGAAAGCCCGGCCTCCATTGCGCGTCCCACAGCGTGCGCGGCGTGATGGTCCGGGCTTTTCTTTTGGCGCTTTGCAGCCTACCTGTCTCAGACATTTGAAGGGCAAGGAGCCGCATCATGGCCGTCTATGACTACGATCTTTTCGTCATCGGCGGCGGCTCCGGCGGGGTGAGGGCGGCGCGCATGGCGGCGGCACTCGGCAAGCGCGTCGGCATAGCCGAGGAATACCGCTATGGCGGCACCTGCGTCATTCGCGGCTGCGTGCCGAAGAAGCTCTATGTCTATGCGTCGCAATTTCCCGAACATTTTGCTGACGCTGCAGGTTATGGCTGGACCGTGCCGCAGGCGAGCTTCGACTGGCAGACATTGGTTGCCAACAAGGATCGCGAGATCAGCCGGCTGGAAGCCATCTACAGGAAGAATGTCCAAGGCGCCGGCGGCGAGACGTTCCAGTCGCGCGCCATGCTGGTCGATCCGCATGTGGTGCATCTTCTCGGCAACGACCGCACCGTCACCGCCGACCAGATTCTGATCGCCACCGGCGGCCGCCCAGCGCCGCACCCGGCTCTGCCCGGCCACGAGCACTGCATCTTTTCCAACGAGGCCTTCGACCTCAAGGAATTACCGAAGGCGATCATGATCGAGGGCGGCGGCTATATTGCCGTCGAATTCGCCAACATCTTTCACGGCCTCGGCGTCGACACAACGCTGGTCTATCGCGGCAAGGAGATTCTCTCGCGCTTCGACATGGATCTCCGGCGTATGCTGCACGAAACGATGGAAAAGAAGGGGATAAAAATCCTCTGCCATGCCGTATCCGAATGGGTCAGGAAGCGCCCAGACGGGCGCCTCGACGCTGTCGTCACTGGCGACAAGATACTGACTGTCGATCAGGTCATGCTCGCCATCGGGCGTCTCCCCAACACCGAAAACATGGGTCTTGAGGGCGTCGGCATCGAGATGACCAAGACCGGCGCTATCAATGTCGACCAATATTCGCGCACCAACATCGACAACATCTGGGCGATCGGCGACGTCACCAACCGCGTGCAATTGACGCCGGTGGCGATCCACGAGGCGATGTGTTTCGTCGAGACCGCCTTCAAGGGCAACCCGACCGCGCCCGACCATGATACGATCGCCACCGCAGTGTTTTCGCAGCCCGAGATCGGCACAGTCGGCCTGTCGGAAGATGAGGCGATAAAGCGTTTTTCCGACGTTGAGATCTACCGCGCCACCTTCCGGCCGATGCGGCACACACTGTCCGGCCGCGACGAAAAGATGCTGATTAAGCTGGTGGTCGACGGCACCTCGAAAAAAGTGCTCGGTGTCCATATCCTCGGGCCGGATGCCGGCGAGATGGCGCAGCTTCTCGGCATTCCGCTGAAGGCGGGGCTGACCAAGGATGATTTCGATCGCACGATGGCCGTGCATCCGACCGCGGCGGAAGAACTCGTCACCATGTACAAGCCGACCTACCGGGTGAAGGACGGCGAGCGCGTCTGACGTTTGCTTTCGCCCGGACGGAACAGCCGCCGATGTCCTTAAGCTCCTCGAAAC
>NZ_RZSX01000304.1:0-6657 GCF_004023105.1 Mesorhizobium sp. M5C.F.Ca.IN.020.32.2.1
ACTACAGAGTGCTACGCGTGTCGAAGCTCTTGGTATGGGCGTCTCCGCAATCTGCGCAGAGCTACTGTCACAGCCGCCTGATCTGGCTGGGGACCCCGGATTGTGAACATCGCTCGCGGTCTGGCTCATGGGCTGGACGCTTCGGCTTATGCTATCGGCATCTCCTATGAAAGATATGAGCGAGAGGCCGTCGCCTTTCTCAGAACTGGCCGCGACCGAGGAGCGCATACGCTTGCAATAACGACGCGTGACAAATCGCCAGTCTCTGGGGTGGCGCATGAGGTGCTCCTACTCAGCTCCGGCGCGGGCCCTGGCCGAACCTGGACCGGCAACGCTTATGCCTTCAATGGCTCTTCTGAGTGAGTGCATCGCCGAGTGTCTGAAGGGGCACAGAAATCCCAATGCCTCGCGAACCAAAGCATAGCTGTGCGAACGCTTGGTAAGATCTCTGTTGGTGCCAACACCGCCTTCAGCGAAGCCTTCCTTTCGCTCTTCAGATCGCCAAGTGTAGTTTTAGTCGGAGCCGGGCCTCTCCGAGGGCAATGACAAGAGATGCCACCCCGGGAAGTTCCGTCAGAACGGTCGCTCCGTTAGTGACGACGGCCGTCGTGCGGCGACCACCGAAGTAAGGTCTACGAACAAAGCGAGGGCCAAGCGCAAACTGGTGAAACGACAGATGTACGGCCGCGGCAAGTTGGATCTGCTAAGGGCCGTTAGTCGGCGCTGTAAAGAAATGTCACCGAGAGTGGGTCAAAGCCCCCGTGGTAAGCGCTCGCCGGGCGGAACTGGTCAGGGTTGCGCAGTCCGCTAGTCTAGCGTGGCGAAGCGACGAGCGCAGGAAATGGTTTGCGCGCAGCTCAGGTGCGTCGAGCGCCTAACGCCTCCTAGATCTTTCCGCGTCCGGTCCTCTGAGGCTTCCCGGTAGTGTGCTGAGAGTTCTGCAAATTCGCTGAGAGGGGGCGGTCATGGCAGGCTGGTGATGTTCAACGTCACCTGATTCCCGCGAAGGAACGCCACCATGACCCAAGACTGAAAGTAAGACCGCCAGCGCCGCCGTCAAAGACATTCTGCTTTCGGACCCGCAAGGTCTGCACGAAGTGATCCGGGCGGTGATGCAGGAGGTGCTCGAGGCCGAGATGGACGAGGCTCTGGGTGCTTCGAAAGGCGAGCGCACACCGGAGCGGCTCGGCTATCGCTCGGGTTATTATGGCCGCACTCTTGTCACCCGTGTCGGCAAGCTTGAGCTGCGAGTTCCGCAGGACCGGGCCGGCCGCTTCTCCACCGAGCTTTTCGAGCGTTACCAGCGTTCGGAGCGGGCCTTGGTGGCCACGCTTGCGGAGATGTATGTGCAGGGCGTGTCGACCCGCAAGGTCAAGGCGATAACGGAAGAGCTGTGCGGCCATGCCTTCTCGGCCTCGTCCATCTCGGCCATCAACAAACGCCTGGACGAGAGCCTGAAAGCGTTTGCCGAGCGCCCGCTTCAAGAGCCTTTTGCCTACCTCATCCTCGATGCTCGCTACGAGAAGGTGCGCGAAGCCGGCATCGTCATGAGCCAGGCGGTGCTGATCGCGGTTGGCATCGACTGGGACGGCCGGCGTCAGATCCTGGCCGTGGAGATGGCCAATCGTGAGAGCCGCTCGGCCTGGAGGGACTTTCTCGTTGGCTTGAAGGCACGCGGCCTCAAGGGCGTCGAGCTGGTCGTGTCTGACGATCATGCCGGCCTGGTCGCGGCGATCGGCGAGGTGATCCCGGAAGCGGCATGGCAGCGCTGCTACGTGCACTTCCTCAGGAACGCGCTCGATCACCTGCCGAGAAAGCATGGCGACGATTGCCTGCAGGAACTGCGCTGGCTCTACGACCGGCGCGATCTCGCCGAGGCCAAGGCCGATCTCGCCGCATGGCTTTCCAAATGGTCGGCCCGCTACCCACGACTGACGACATGGGTGGAGGAGACCATCGAGTACACGCTGACCTTCTTTCGTCTGCCACGCCAGCACCACAAGCATCTCAAGAGCACCAACATGCTTGAACGGCTCAACGAGGAAATCCGGCGCCGCACCTATATCCTGCGCATCTTTCCAAACTCACAGAGCTGCCTACGCCTCGTCAGGGCGCTGGCCGTCGAAACCAACGAAAACTGGATGGAGGCCAACCGCTACATCAACATGGACGACCTGCGCGAGCACAAGAAGCTCACTCTGCGCCAAGCCGCATGACCAGCACCATGGCCGCCCCTTTTTGCAGAACTTGACGCACACAACCGGCTTCCGCATCCGAGCGCCGCGGCTGGCCATGGTCACACCTCATACGCATGGTGTATGCAGCTGAGGCGGCGCGCGGTGCATGCGTCATGTCCGGATGTCGAGAAATAGCACGCCGCAGAAACTCAAATTCTGCTAATCGAACGTTCAAAGGACGTCGAAAAAAGGGGAAGCGTAGAGATGTGGTTCTGCAAAAATGCGGCCCAATGTCGTCGGACAGAAATGCCCAGTTTGGCTATTGAAGCCAAGAAGAACGCAAAAGCCGATGCAGCCTACGACGCGGTACTTCAATTGCTCTACAGCAAATCCCACATGCCGGGGCAGCATCTCAGCGATAAAGAGCTAGCGTCCGACCTCAACATCGGCCGGACTCCTATACGCGAAGCACTTATCCGACTTGCAGCGGAAGGGAAGATCGTGTCCTTTCCTCAAAGGGGCTACTTTACGAGACCTCTGGTCGAGTGGGTTCTATTGGACTCGTATGTGGTGGCGCGCGAAACACTTACCTTCGCCCTAACTCGTACACGGACTCACCCTCTCGACCGAACCGCCCCCTCTGGTGAGTTATCTCCAACGGAGCTCGCTCTTCGAGCGGAAGAAATATTCACTGACATAGCTCTGGGGGCATGTAATTGCGAAATCTGCCATATCATCGACAAGTTCTGTTTCTGCTCTCATGCCCTTCGCATGGAAATAACCGCGTCTGAGCTTTCCCCGGCTTTTCGAACCAGTCTTGCAAGGCTAACTGACGCAATGCCTCAGCTCGGCAAGACTACGAGCGCAGTGGCATCCGCATTGACTAACCACCTTGATGTAGAACAGCGCGCAGTGTCGCGCGCTTTGCAAAATATGAGCAGGAGACAGCTGGCAAACTTCACGTTTACAAAGAAGTATTGGTGAGCGATTTTCGCCGACATCAGCCGAGTAGCTGAGCCATTCGGCTTGGGCCGTCGCAGGAGGGCTGCGGGTCCCGTGCGATATGATGCTGGAGGCGGTCAAGACACGCTTCGGATCGACGAGGGTGCCTCATCCGATCGAGACCTGTCGGAAAATGGCACCCCTACACCGGCAAGGAACACGCGCCTTCGCCTCTGCGCTGACCGCGTTACTTGCTCCACGCCCGTGAAGCGCCCCACTCCAGCGACGTGTCGGAAGCCTGGGTCAAAACCTTCAAGCGTGATTGCGTTCGCATCACTCCTTGCATGATCACCCATGGTTCTCCGCCAGATCGCCCGGTGGGATGACTACAACGAGATACATCCTCACTGAGCGCTCAGAATACGATCCCGGGAGAGGTCATTCTGACACAAACCCACTAGCCGGAGTGTTCGCGAAAGGGGCTACTAACATTGGACGCCGGCCCTCGGTCCGGCGAGTGCTTCAACCAATTACGGAAGCTCGGGGTGCTCCCAGCTCGCCAAGGTTGGCTGATTATCTGGCCCGCGGCTTTGGCTGGATGATATTCCTGCGCATCCGCGCTGCGCTTTTTATCTTTTAAATGGTGCCGGTACGAGAGGCTGAAAAAAGCAACCTCGCGTTGTCACTTCCGATACTAAAATATCTCAGATAGGAGGCTAAAGGTAGGCGGAGAATAAATAATATATCCATAAATATATTTCAGAGGGCCACTTCCCCTTCTTGTCAGGGGCTATTAGGTGTTGATTTACGAAGGAGGGACTGAATCGTTCAGCGAGTTCATTTCCGACGAGGTTGACGCCTCATACGCCGGTTGCGAGCTTGAAAGCTCTTTCCTGAACTCAACGTAGCGAGGGCGCTACGGCGCCCAGCCTGTTCTCAGGAGCGACTCTGCTCTTGTGGGTTAGCCGAGCCTCGTTGCAAGACGCAAAAGTATGCGAGAGACGGTTCGGTTCGGCTCGTGACTTCGCGAGTGGCCGATGGCCGATGTAACACAACCAGGCTTGATCATATGACCAAGGATGTAAGCTTAGCCACGGCAGCAAGCACACGATGCGTCCACCAGAAGGACACTTCTCTTGCGCTCTTTGGAGGAGATCCCACGGTGCCGGCTGGGCGAGTTGTTCTTTGGCCAGCTGCGAAACGTAAACATTTGAAGGCGCTCGCAAATGTTGTCGAAAGCGGCAAATATCATCGCGTCAATCACCCTATGGTGATTGAGCTCGAAAAGCGGCTAGCGGATTGGTCGGGTAACTGGTCTGTGCGCGCCGTTGGAAGCGGCACAGCCGCTATTCACGTGGCTCTCGACTACTACCGGAACCGAGGTCGCCGAGTCGTTACGTCGGCTTTGAACTGGCCGGGAGCCGTCGGCCCAATCGCGATCAGTGGACTCGAACCGGTCTTTGTCGATGTTGAGCCAGACCTTGCCGGAGTTGATGAGAAGATGGCGGCCTCCCTCATCAAGCCAGGTGACGCGGCGACGCTCATAACTCATCTGTTCGGAAATAACCTCTTGGTTCCCAGCTTGAGATTCGCGGCGCGAGCGCGAGGCGTGGCGATTATCGATGATGTTTGCCAATCAATTGGCGCTGCGAAAGATATTGTCAATGGAGCTTACTTGGAGAGCGATGCACTCTCTCTCTCCGGCAACGGAGCTAAACACCTCGGGGCAGGTGAGCTTGGATTTGTCCTGACGAGGGACCCTGCTCTGATCCACCATGTAGATAATGTTTCGCTGACAAGCTCGTCGCGATGTGGAGCTAGGATATTCTCCCCGAACTCCAAAGGCTACAATTACCGACCCAATGTATTCTCTGCTGCCATTGCTAATCACAGGCTCAAGCAGCTTGACCGGCAGCTTAAAAAAAGGCGAAGGAATGCTAGGTTCCTTTGGCAGGAGATTGGCCACCTCTCAGGGCTTCTGCCTCTTTTCGATCCAGCAGATCATCAACAATCGATGCTGAATCTCCCGTTGCGTCTTGAGCCGGAAAAGCTCGGTTTTCTACCTGGCCCTACGGCCAGGGATTTCATCATTAAGCTTCTTCAAGCCGAGGGAGTTCCCGTTGCGGTCTGGCTGACGAAGCCCGTCTTTGAATATCTGCCGGATATCTGCGGCCAATGGTCAAGGACCGATTTTCCAAACGCCATGAAGATATTGAACACCATGTTTTACGTGTCGGAGATCGCTCCACCAAACGACGTTGAAGTGATGAAATTGTACGCGGCCGCGTTTCAAAAGGTCTGGGCAGCGCTTCCAAACCTGGCTTCAAAAATTCCTGAGATCGTATCTGTTGCCTGAGGGCGGGATGGCAAGCCGATGGACTGCTCAATAAAAGGTTTTCCACCATATGGCTTTTCGATTGTTCTCAAATTCGGCGGGAGCATCATGCGTGATCTTGCCGTGTGTAAGCTCGCACTGGCTGAACTTGAGCGTCTCGCCGATAAGGGCCATCGAATCCTACTTGTTCCAGGCGGCGGCATCCCGGACAAAGCAATTGAGGCGATTGATGCAGCCGAGCGATTAGATCCGTGTACCGCGCATCATGCGTGTGCTCTAGCACAGGACCAAACGGGGTATTTGCTTGCGGATGCCGCCTTCTCTTCCAAACTAGTTCCATCGGCCAGCCTAGGCGAATGCCGAACTCTCGCGAGACTTGGGAAGATTCCAGTGCTGCTGCCTTCCCGTTTGCTGTTTGCGGCTGACCCAGTGGAATGGAGTTGGGACGTCACATCCGACGCCGTTGCCGCGTGGATCGCTTGGTTAACTGGGGCACCACAGCTGGTGATTTTGACAGATGTCGATGGCGTGCATCGCGGTGGAGCAACCGACGATCCCGCTGCACTTATAGAGCAGATCGCTGCTCAAGATCTTGTCCTTCTCGGCCACACCTCGATTGACGCCTGCGCGGTCGAATTCATGGCGAAGAAAAGCCTTCCCGGCGTTGTGATTAATGCCCGTCATCCCGCTCGTCTCGCCGATTGGCTGGAAGGGAGACGCGTTAGAGCGACTAGGATCACCGTCGCGAGCAGGAAGGCCCATATCACAAGCGACCCTTTGGGGGGGGCGGCATGATGTCATCCACGGCGCTGATAGTGTATGGCCCGGAAGTCGCGCGCTCTGGCCTAACCTCGCTGCTCGACGAATTTATTCGCCGGCGAACCGGTTTGGAACTCTCGGAACGGTTCTTTTCGATTCATAGTCGCAAATCCATTGATGCGTTTTATACCCTTACCTGTTCCACCGGCGGGAAGCATTGGCCATTGGTGCTGGACTTATTCGACATGCGTCCGGTTTGCGCCACGATCTGGAGCGGACCTAATGCGCTGCACTTGTCGCAAAAACTGAAGGGTAACACACAGCCGGCCCAGGCTTTATCCGGCACCGTACGTAGTCTCTTTTTCTGCGATAATCCCGTGACGAACCTCCTTCATGTGAGCGATAGTCATCAAGTAATGGATGCTGAGCTGAGAATACTTAGGT
>NZ_RZSX01000305.1:0-6656 GCF_004023105.1 Mesorhizobium sp. M5C.F.Ca.IN.020.32.2.1
GCAAATGCTGGCCGGACTCCTTGACCAGACCGACATATTCCTTCTGGCGCGGATCCTTGAAGGTGCCGAACATCTCATGCAGCAGCATGTCGGAAAAACCGATGATGGCGTTCAACGGCGTGCGAAGCTCGTGGCTGACGACCGCCAGAAACCGTCCCTTCGCCACTTCGGCAGACGCGGCCGCCTCTTTCGCAGCGGCAAGCTCTTCGCGCAAGCCGGCGAGTTCGTCGTTTTCGCGCAGGACGAGCGTGAAGACATCCTCATGCTCCACCCGCATCAGCTCAAGGGAAAACGGCCGGTAGTTGTCCGCCGTCGGGCCATGGCCGTTTTGCGGCAGCCGGACGCGAAGATCGAGCCGGCGCGCCGACGCGCCGTCGCGCATGTCGGCCAGCGCGCTGAGGTATGCGACGCGATCGGACAGATGGATACGGTCGAACAGGCCGTTACCGAACAGCAGTTCCGGCTGCAGCTTCAGGATCGTGCGCGCCTTTGCCGACGCATCCAGAACCTCGCCATGCCTGCCGGCCCGCAGGACAACGGCGTCGATGATGTTCTCGAGCCGGTCATCGGTCGCCGGATCTAGCTGCGCGCCGGCCGGGCTGCCAAGTGCTGCTACGCGGGGAACCAAGGTGAGCGCCCAAGCCAGCGGCAGCAGCCAGTGCCAGGCAGCGGTTTCCGCCGGGCCGAACGGGAAAACAGAACCGGCAAAAGCCTGCAGCGGGATAGCGACAAATGCGGATGCGGCACCCCAGAGTGCAGCGCGACGAGACGCGCCGATCCACCAGGCTTCGAACGGCAGCGCCACGACAAGCATGGCGACCGGCGAGGCCATCCCGCCCGCAGCGGCAATGACACCGGCAAGAGCAAGACTGCCCATCACCAGGGCGACCTGGCCGGCGAACGCCATCTTGCCCGATGCTGCCACCAGCAAGGCAGCAAACCAGCAGAGGCCGAATGTCGCAAAGATCGCAGCCATGGTCACGGCCACGCCCATGCCCGAGGTAACCAGCGTGACTGCTGCACCTGCGGCAAAGAACGGAGCGGCCAGCATGACACCGATAAACCGCCCCTGGCACCGGCGGTCGTTCTTTCCGAGGATCGACGGATGAACCATACGTTCGCAACCGGCTGCCATCGCGCCGGGCAACTCAACGTATCTGGCCCTTATCGAACTCAATTCAACGCACTCGCACCTGGTCGTGAACAGCCCTGCTTCGCAGGTTGCTTTTATTGATCTGAAACTCGCATCCAGCGTTTAAGGAATGGATAAGGCGGGACCGATCAATGCCCAGCCTGAGGGAAATATTGGGAGGCCGGCGCGGCAAAACCTTGGCAATTGCGGCCATAGTAAATGGAGCGTTATCCGGGCGGACCGCCCTTTCGCCTCTGACAGTCGCCACCGGCACGCCGCGCTTCAGGGAAATAACTAAGGAAAACAGGCAGATGAATAGTTAACCTTAAGTGAAGAAAATCGACTGAATTTGACACAAATCCATTGCAAAATACTTCGTTTCGAGTTTGCCTAAAATTCGAGGAAAATTTTCGCTGACCGGGCAAGCCGTCCTTTGAGCGTCTATGCCACTATCGTACCCCATAAAAGAGGTCATGTCGCCGAATGCATGATCCGGTCAAGGATGAGGGCATACAGATGGGCTTTCTGATCAGAATGGCTTTCTGGTTTTCGCTGGTGCTTCTGGCGCTGCCGCTGAATGTCGGCTCCGACGAGACAGGCCACCAAAGCGTCGGGCCGATCCAGGCGTTGTTTGCGGCACGCGAAGCCGTTGGCGATATTGCCGGCATATGCGAGCGCAAGCCCGACGTCTGCGAGACCGGCAAGTCCGCAATGCACACGATCACCGCCCGGGCCAAGGAGACAGCCAAGATCGCGGCCGCCATGTTGGACGACAAGACCGCCGAACCCGACACGGCGACAACGACCGGCAGCGTGCCGGAAGACATCGTCTTACCGGCGAAAGTCCACTTGCCCGCGAAAGTCGAGTTGCCGGCGAAAAACTGAGATATTTTCAGCGCATCTGTCACTGCACCGCAGGCCGTCCGCACCTCGACGCCTATGGTGTTTTTCCTCTTTTTCCGTGACGCGGCGTCGCCGGATGACTATATCCTAGGTGATGAGCACGACGATCCAAACGATCCGCGACGACTTCGCCCTGCTTGACGAGTGGGAAGACCGCTACCGCTATGTGATCGAACTGGGCGAGGCCCTGCCGCCATTTCCCGATGAGGAACGCAACGCCGCCAACAAGGTGCCCGGCTGCGTCAGCCAGGTCTGGCTGACAACCCAATATGGACCGGGTCCCGATCCAGTCGTCACCTTCGCCGGTGATTCGGACGCCCATATCGTGCGCGGCCTCGTCGCTATCATGCTGGCGCTGTTTTCCAGACGACCGGCCAGCGAGATCCAGAAGACCGACGCGGAAGCCACGCTGAAGGCACTTGGCCTCGACGAACACCTGTCGCCGCAACGCGCCAATGGTCTTCGTTCCATGGTCAAGCGCATTAAGCGCGACGCCGAGGCGGCGTTGAGGCAGACCGCCTGATTAGACAACAGCGCGCGATTGCCCCCGCACGGCAGTGAGCCCCGCACCTCGGGCAAGGCGTATCGATTGCTCCAGCAATGCCTCCAAAGCAAAACGGCGCCCGGAGGCGCCGTTGATCGTTCAACCCACGTTGGGAAGAGCCGATATCAGCGTCCCTTGCGCTTGCGGCCGAGACCCATCTTCTTGGCGAGTTGGGAGCGGGCGGCAGCATAGTTGGGAGCAACCATCGGATAGCTTGCGTCCAGGCCCCATTTTTCACGATACTCGTCGGGCGTCAGACCGTAGTGGGTCATCAAATGGCGCTTCAGCGACTTGAACTTCTTGCCGTCTTCAAGACAGACGATGTAGTCGTCATGGACGGAGCGTTTCGGGTTTACTGCCGGCTTCTGTTTGTCGGCAGGAGGTTGTTCACTGGTCCCGCCCACGCGCCCGAGGGCGGCATGGACATCGGCGATGAGGCTCGGCAGCTCGCCGACCGGCACCGGATTGTTGCTGACATAGGCGGCCACGACGTCGGCCGTCAACTCGATCAGCGCATCACTATTTCTGGAAGGTGTTTCGATAATATCCATGGCTTCATGACCCCAACGAGAGTTGTTTCTATCCGCGCCCTATTTTTGACAGGTCGGGCATCGCGCGAAATTTTTGCAGGAAAGAGCCTCTGCGATTCGCGTCACAACATCCTAATGAGCCAGTGAATCAAGTAAGTCAATTCGCTTCTTGCGCTGTATTCATCGATGTTAATAAAATATTCCACGATCAGCTTCAACCTTTCGTGCACTCTGTAATTTTGCGATATTTTCTGGTCCGACCAGCAACGGCTGACGCCCCGTCGGGCTGCCGTTACATCCTCGATGGCCAGTAAAAAGTTCTCAATGCTTGGCTATGCTTGGTTGTGGCGCAGGCTATCTGGTTGTTTTCAGAATCTGCAAAACCATAGGTTGCGATTTGCTGTTTGCAAACAAACCAGAAGTCAGCGCCGCGGATCGCCGCCGATCCATCAATGTGGGGTAATGTATTTTCCGTAGACCCAGCCGATGACAAAATTGCCGTTGTGTGCCGGATCATGCCAGACTTCGCACCAGCGATAGCGGATCTTCTGTTCCTGCTTCCAAACCGGCTGCTTGGCAATGTCGAGCAGGTTTATGCTCCCGGTGCATTTCCCGGTCATCTGCAAAACGGCACCGTTGGGATAGGCGGCCTGCTTCTGGGAAGACCCCGCCGGGTACTTGCGGACGTTGAGCGTGTCGCCAAACGGAACGTTGGTCACTTGCCAAGCTGCGAACACGGTTGCATGAGATTGGCCGGTAAAGGCCAAAACTGTCGAAGCGACGACCAAAGCCGCGACAGCGCGAAAACGGAATTTCATTTTTCTCTCTCCTGCGGCTCATCTTCTGGAGCCCAGTGCAAAACATATACTCCGGCTCTTGAACCTGCGCTGATCGGCGTGTTCATTCTCCATTCAAATAACTTCCCAGCGAGACGCAATGACCCGAACCCCAGCATTTCCGACTGTCAGCCCGCCACAACCCGAGAAGCGGCCGGTCTTCGATCTGCATCATGGAGTAACCCGGACGGACGACTATGCCTGGCTGAGAGCCGACAATTGGCAAGAGATGTTCAGGGATCCGTCCCTGCTCGACGCCCAAATCCGCGCCCATCTCGAAGCCGAAAACGCCTATCAGGCGGCGTTGATGGCCGACACCGCCCAGTTGCGGAAGCAGCTTTTCAAGGAGATGAAGGGCCGCATCAAGGAAGACGACTCTTCCGTGCCGATGAAGGATGGGCCGTACGCCTATGGCTCATCTTTCAAGCTTGGCGGCGAGCAGCCGCGTTATTTCCGCACGCCGCGCGATGGCGGTGACCAGCAGATCCTGCTCGACGGCGATCTCGAGGCCGAAGGCAAGGCCTATTTCCGCCTCGGCGGTGTCGACCATTCGACCGACCACCGCAAGCTTCTCTGGGCCTTCGACGACAAGGGTTCCGAATTCTACACGCTTCGCGTCCGCGATCTCGCCGACCGCAAGGAGTTGCCGGATAGGATCCCGGCTACCGGTGGCGGCGGCGTATGGAACGCCGACAATGACGGATTTTTCTACACCCGCCTCGATCCCAACCACCGTCCTTCCAAGGTGCTGTTCCATGCCCTTGGCGACAGTCCTGAGAACGACCGGCTGATCTACGAAGAAACCGATCCGGGCTTCTTCATGAATGTCGGCGGCACGCGCTCCAACGAGTGGATCATGGTCGGCATCAACGACCACGAGACCTCTGAATATCGCATCATGAGCGCCAGCGAGCCGTTCGCCGAACCGAAGCTGGTTTCGGCGCGCGAGACCGGCCTGCAATACGACCTCGAAGAAGGCGGCGATATCTTCTTCATTCTCACCAACGCCGACGGCGCCAAGGATTTCAAGATCATGACGGCGCCGGCGAACGACCCGGTGCGCGCCAACTGGCAGGAACTGGTGCCGCACGAAGCGGGCCGGCTGATCCTTTCGGTGATCGGCTTCAAGGACCATATGGTCAGGCTTGAGCGCAAGGAAGGCCTGCCGCGCATCGTCGTGCATGACCGCAAGAGCGGCGAGGAACACCTCATCTCCTTCGACGAGGAAGCCTTCTCGCTCGGCCTGTCGGGATCCTATGAATACGACACCGAGATCATGCGCTTTTCCTACTCGTCCATGACAACGCCGGCGCAGATCTTCGACTACAACATGCGGACCCGCGAGCGCGTGCTGCTGAAGACGCAGGAAGTTCCGTCCGGTCACGACCCGGACCATTATGTGACACGGCGGCTGATGGCTCCCGCCGCCGACGGCGAACTGGTGCCGATCTCGCTCATCCACCATCGCGACACGCCGCTCGACGGATCAGCGCCTTGCCTGCTTTACGGCTACGGCTCCTACGGCATCACAGTCCCGGCCGCCTTTAACACCAATTTGTTTTCGCTGGTCGACCGCGGCTTCGTCTACGCGATTGCCCATGTCCGCGGCGGCAAGGACAAGGGCTATGGCTGGTATGATGACGGCAAGCGGACGCACAAGATGAACACGTTCACCGATTTTGTCGCGGTCGCCCACCACCTCGTCGCCGAACGCTATACGCAACATGACCGCATCGTCGCACAGGGCGGCTCGGCCGGCGGCCTGCTGATGGGCGCGATTGCCAACATGGCGCCGGAATGCTTCGGCGGCATTGTCGCCGAGGTTCCGTTCGTCGACGTGCTCACCACCATGCTCGACGCGACCTTGCCGCTGACGCCGCCGGAATGGCCCGAATGGGGCAATCCGATCGCTTCGGAGGAGGACTACCGAACGATCGCCGCCTACTCCCCCTATGACAATGTCGCCGCGCTCGACTATCCGCCGATTCTGGCGCTTGCCGGTCTCACCGACCCGCGTGTCACCTATTGGGAGCCGGCCAAGTGGGTGGCGCGGCTGCGCGACCGCAAGACCGGCGACAATCCGGTGCTGTTCAAGATCAACATGGACTCCGGCCATGCCGGCGCATCCGGCCGGTTTTCCAGGCTCGAGGAAATCGCCTTCACCTACGCGTTTGCGCTGAAGGTGGCGGGCAAGGCCGACCTTGCCACCACCAGCGGCACCCACCCCTTTGGACGCGCAAAGGGCGCTGTAGGAGCTTGATCTTGCGCACGATCCCCTGCGGAAAATCGATTCCAATTTCCGGTCACGGCCTGGCTGATTTTCCGCTCGCAATTGCGATGGCAGCGCGCTACCCAATGCGCGGCTTTTCGAAGCCGCGCCACCAAAATCATCCAGTCACGCCAAAGGTCTGCCATGTTGCTCGTCGACGTCTATCTCGACAAATCGCGTATCCAGGGCATCGGAGTCTTTGCCAAGAACCACATTCCCCGTGGCACTCTGGTTTGGAAGCTCGATCCCAATTACGACCGGCGCATTCCCGTCGAGACCTATGAGCGCGAAACCGGGCCGATCAAAGCCTATCTCGATCGCTATTCCTATCCCGACCGGCGCGACCCGAACTACATCGTCTTCGAAGCCGACGACGCACGCTACATGAACCATGCCGATGACCCGAATTGCGACGTCTCCTCGGGCGAGGAGACGTATGCGT
>NZ_RZSX01000306.1:0-6654 GCF_004023105.1 Mesorhizobium sp. M5C.F.Ca.IN.020.32.2.1
GCTCTGGCCGGCTTGCTACATCCGACCACGCGGCAGCGGCTGAACATGCTGCTCGGCTCCTTGGCGCGCACCTTCACTTCTGCCTTGCGCTCGCGCTTGGCCGTCCAATTCGTCAATGCTGGTATTCCTCAAAATGGCCACCCCGCATTGGCGGGAAGGCGAGCGTCTACAGGAGGACAGGGGCGCAGGGCAAGGGCAAATGCGGGCGCTGGTCGTCTGAGTATGAGTGGAAGGCGCGGCCCCAGCTCAGACCTTGCTGAACCAACCGGGGTCCACCACCACCCTCTCGACCATTTCCGTCGCAACACCGAGCTTCAGCTGTTTGAGTAGGTCGCAGAACTGCTCCCCATCTATCAGTTCGATCGCCGGCGCTCCATCGCGGGTGGCCTCCTTCTTTGCTTCCGCGGTGAAAGTCCCTGTGGTGATCAACAAGCCCTTATCACTGCGGCCGACCATTGCACCGCGAAAGTCGCGGATGGTGCTGGGGCCGACCGAACCGCTGTACCGCTTGCATTGAAACAAGACTTGAAAAGAAAGGAGGTTCAATCGAAGAACCCCAATGCCGTCAATGCCGCCGTCACCCGAACGGCCCGTCACTTCGACCTTGATGAACCCAGCTTCCCTCAGCAGGCGCTGAGACAGGCGCTCAAAGGCGTCTGGCTTGATAGACTTTAGGCAGTCGAGCAGTTGGTCTTTCCAGTTGACTTCCAGTGCGTCAACAGCGTCAACGACGGGTTCCTCGCCGTCCCCCAGGCCATTCTTCTTGGCGTCTGCGGCCATCTTCCTGACGAGCGCCGGAACAAGTGCGACGTCCTGTTGCGTACAGGTTTCACCAGCGTCAGTCAGCGCCCAGACGCCCCTCACGCTGTTGTCAACGTACCCTGCCTTCTTCAAGTAGGTCTTGGCCCAATGCAGGTTATAGCTCACCTTAGATTGGCGGCCATCCGTATGAGGAATGTTCTGCACCTCTGGCGGCAGCCGCATCACCTCAATTACCTTCGTCAGCAATTCGTCGTTAGCGGCCGAGCCGCCAAGCTCCTTGAGCGCGTCGATCGCAGGCCACATCATCTGGGTATACGCTGGTACCTGCACCATTTCTCACCCCCTGAACCATCCTCGTCTACCGCCAGTCGACAAGGTTCTGCAACCCCGTGTCTACAAGTGATCCACGAAGTCACCTGCACCGTGTCGGCTGCCCTCAATGCGCTTCGCCAGCTTTGCGAGCGTCGAGCGTGAGCAGTTAGTGGCTTTCACGATGGTGTTCCAGCTCTGGCCCATCCGCAGCATGTCCATGATGGCCCTATTGCGCTCGGCGTCCTCCGGCCGGCCCTTCATCTTCCCCTCGGCCTTCGCCTTAGCGATGCCTTGGGCTTGCCTGCGGCGCCGGTCGTCATAGTCCTTGCGGGCGATGGCGGCGAGCATGTCGAGCAGCATCCCGTTGATCGCATCGAACATCCGCCCGGTGAAGGCGTCCTCGGTCTTCAGCATCATGTGCGAGGTCGGCAAGTCCAGCGCCACGACCTTGACCTCTCGGTCCTTGATTTCGCGCTTGAGCTGGTCCCAATCCTTGTCCGACAGTCGGCTCAAGCGGTCGACCTGTTCAGTCAGCAGGATGTCGCCGGGCTTGCTGTCCCTGAGCAGCCGGAACAGCTCTGGCCTGTGCAGCGAAGCCCCGCTCTCGTTCTCCTCGTAGGTGGCGGCGATGGTCAGCCCTCGCTCCCGGCAGAACGCCTCAAGGTCACCCCGCGCGCGCCCTGCATCCTGCTCCTTGGTCGAGGCCCGGAGGTAGGCGCGAATGAATGTCATGATGCTCTCCAGTTCGGTTTGACTGGTTCGCTAATATCTGGTTCGCTTTGACTGGTCAAGGGGCATTTATCGAACCAGTCTCGACCCGGTTCGGAAAGGGCACACCATTGCGAACCTGCAGTGGTGCAACGACGAGACGTTTCTGATAAATCAATCCCACCAGTGGGCGGCGGGGCAAAATGGCGACTTCGATAGATCGGCCGGACGAGCAGTTCAAGATTGTCATTGAGCATTCAGGAGCAGTGCCCGCCGCTGATATAGGCGCGATCTTACTGGGCTTGGACAGGGCATTTACTCGTTTTGTTCGGAGCAGGAGTGGAGGACAGCTTGAGGGTGAACTCGGTGTCCGCGAGGTCAGGCATGGCTGTATAGAGGTTGTCCTGGAGGCCATCGCCAGCACCGACAAGTTATTGGATGCGGGGGCATACCTTGCGCCATTTGCAAGCCACTTGATCGAGATTGCTAAAGCCGCCCTCGATCTTGAAGGACCGACGAGGGGCCCGAAAGCCGATCAGAAGCTCGTTGGAGACATCGCAAGACCGGTGGCAAATGGCCATGCTCGACAGATCAATTTGGTGATCCATGGCAACCCCACGTTCAACATTACTCCTGATGTGGCTTCGCAGCTGATCGAGCGTCTGATCCCGGCCCCGAAGGAAACTAAGGCACTGTTGCCTCCGAGGTTGCCGCCAAGCCCTCTGATGCTCGGAGATGCGGAACACATTGAACTTGCGTCGCGCGGGCTTGACGGAACTGCCATGGAGGTGGACGACCAATGGTATGCGCGACTGGTGAGCGGCGGTGGGGTGCTTGTTCCGATATTCAATCAGGGCAGAGACATCTTGATACACAGAGGCCTCTATCGGTTCCACGGGTATGCGGCGCAGGGAGTTCGCGGTGAAGTCGTAGGGATAAACATTACCGGAGCGCTACGCTTGGATGGTACCGCATGAATGAGAAACCAGACCGAGAGCGACAGCTTGCTATCCAGATTGTGAAGGGAGCAACTCCCCAGCAAACCGATGCGCTCCGCACATGGGCGTTGAAGCTCCTCGAAATCCGTCAGTCGGGTTTGCCGGCGCGAACGAAGGCGAAGCAAGCCGTAGCCGCAACCATGCACGGCAATGTCGTGGGACCGATGCTCACGAATGCGCTCCGGCGAGCGAAGAGCCTTGGGTGGGATAACAGAACTATGGCCCAGCGCATCGGGCTCGGTGCGGCCGCTGCTGGGGTAGCTGTGTTCGGCGGTCAGAGTGCGGGAATTGTTGCCCTCGGGATGGGCGTCGGGGTTCCCCTCTGGGCGGTGCTGGGAGCCGGGTCCATGTTCGCAACCTATCTGTATGAAGAACTCGCCCAGGCCTCATCAACGGCCAAGGGTGGGGTCATAGATGCCGAGAAAGAGGACTGGCCGACGCCCTCGGGAAAGAGACCGCCCCAAACACCGGCAGGATAGCCGACGCAGACCGAAGGGGGTACGGGGGGTCTTCGCGCGGGCTGGTCATCTGATCACCCGCTCAGATGTTTCTACCAAACATTCCCGACTCCATTAGCATCACCTAATGGCGCTCCATTGGTTCAACCCTCCGGTGCCCGTCAAAGGCGAAACGTGCCGGCATGACCTACAACGTCAGCAACGTTGAGACTGCCTCCGAGCATCTCCTTCAATGGACCGAGCGTGGCCCAAGTGGAACCTCGCGGTGCGCGTTTGCATGGCGGCGCTGGCTGACCAAGCGACAGCTCAAGAGGCACGGAAGGCGTTCCGAGCCGCAGCAGTTAGCAGGGGAGGCTCCGCAACGCCCACGAGGGGTCCGGCGTGTAGTCGACCAGTTCGAAATAAATGCTTCAAAGCATCACTCACGAATGCCATAAGGGCAGCATGGCAGACAAAATCGCATCAGGCATCGTTGTTGTGCGCGTGCAAATGACGGACGTTCTTGTCGGTGGCACGCCTACGGTTCAGCTTTGGGCTGCAGCTCTACCCCCGGCTGAAGCGGTCGCTGCTGTCCAGCGAGCAATCCCGAGCCAGTGGATAGCGGAGCTTACGGACCAAAGATTGACGCAGGATCACGTGCGGCGGCTCAATATGAAATTGGGTACAGTCTGCGAACTTAGTTCTGCCGGTTGATCGACAATGCAGCGGGGACTTGGGCTGCCCGCCGCTAAGGGACCGAACCCAACCATCACTCCATGTCGGGTACATCGCCGCCAACAAAGAGTGTCGTCGGTTCTCCATACTCGCCAAGCGAGGGGTTCGCATCGCGCGACCACGCAATGACCCCGGCATGTTTCCCCGCCAAGCCCTTCGCGGTCCTTATCACCCGGTCCTCCGTCTGCAGCTCGGCTGGCCCATAGACAGGATGGAGGTCGCCGGTCTCATCGCGGTCGAAGGCGGTGACGACGATGAGCTTAGGTGCCTTCTGCTGAGGAAGAATGTGGTCTGACATGGTGATGCCTTCCGTTGGCCGTTAGTCGGTCCGCTGCGCTTCCGTCTATGCCACCCCCGGCTGAACCCATAGCTCACAGCAGGAGCCCAGAGAGCCACCTCACGCTCCAATGAGGCGTTGGCGGCGAGGAGCGCCTTCACAGCCTCTCGGGCATCCCCGCCGCATGTTGCAATGACCTCGTCGGCCACAAGCTCCCAGTCCATCGCGGGAGGATCGACTGGCTGTTGCTCGGCTGGCATTGCTCTGCCTCACAGGTATGTCTCACCATCGCCGCGATGCTCAAAGCAGAACCAATGCGGTGCCTGCTTCGGCTTTGCGAAACCCCACCCGGCATCCTTGCCGCAGCCAGGGCGCTCGCACCAATGATGTTGGATGCCCGGTGCCGTGATGTGTTCTGGCCTTGGAAGGCTGATTTCGTCACTCACGATGAGGTCCACTGCGGTTACTCCAAACGTTCTATGGACACAGTGAACAAAATAGGAACAAAACTGTCAAGAGCGAATTGACCAGAGGAGGAATGAGTTCCTATTTTGGGCCATGCCTGATACTGGTGGAAGACGTAAACGCGGCAGCGAATGGAAGCTCAGCAATGCCCACGAAGTCGGGCAGCTTGTGCGCGTTCAATGCGGACTCTGCAACGTCAAGCGCTGGTATCAGCCGAGTGACCTGAAGGAAATCTTCGGGGATGTTGAGGCCGAGCTGGTGGGAAGCAAAATGAGCTGCGAACGCTGCGGAAAGAATGATTGCATGCATGCTGAGACCCAAAACCCAACGGCTCGAGAACGGCAGGGCATTCGCGTTAGGAGGCTTGCTGAAATCAGGACAGTGCGGCGGGTCGTCTGGCGAGATGATTGACGATCGTCGCCCTCAAGTCGCTATGACTTCCGGAGAGCGTTGAGTGCCTTGAAAAGCGTCTCCGCTCGACCCAGCGTGCTCGCGACCTCCGGTGCATCGCCGCTCAAGACGCCTGGATTAGCAAGGAGCCAAGCGGACGGAGTGAAGTGATCGAACTCCGGAACGCCATGTAGGACTCGGAAGTATGCCTCAGCCTTCTTGACCTGCCGTTCGGTGCTTTCGTCGGCCGCTTTGAGCTTCGCAGGATCGAGTTCGTTGCCTCCCGAGAGCTGGTAGGTCCCATTGATGATGCTACAGAAGAGTTGCGCGTCGAATAGGTCTTCGACGTCTGCTTCTTCTTGAGCGGTGAAGTCAGCCATCGTTAGGACGCCGCCAGCTTTAATGATGTGACTGCGTTTCAGGGCGTCAAGCTTGTTGCGGTCCTTCTTGGTGTAGTCCGAGAGCGCAATCACGTCGAGGTTGTTGCCGCCAAAGAGCGACACAAAGGAGTGGATCTTGTCGATGCCGCCTGCCGGGCAGAGAACCCAACTCGGATCAAGCCCAGTCCTGCTCCGGCGTGCAAGCTCAGCGGAAAGCGCCCGCAGATAAAGAATGTCACCTGGGCCTTCGACAAGGATCGTGTGCTTACCCACAAAGAGCGTCTGCGTGAGCGAGTAGCCAAGAGCCCCCTGCAAAGGGAAGACCGAGTCTCGGTCAGCGTTTAGGACATCTTCGCGAACCTGGGTGCCGGTTGGTGTACGGCGTCCATTGTCGCCGACCTTCACGAGGTCCTGCACGATCCGAGACGCCATCAAGTTCTCGTGCGGCACCATGAACGGCGAATGTGTTGAGTAGATCATCTGATGGTAGGGGGAGAGCTTCTCTGAGAAGTAACGGAGCAGGTCAGCCTGAGCGAGACCATGCAATGTTAGACCCGGTTCATCGAGCAAGAGCAGTACCTTGCCCTTGGCTTCCTTCTTCACCCGGTCGAATTTGATGAGGAAAGAGAAGAACCATGTGAAGCCGGCGCTCCGTTCCGAGAAGGATGTGTCCGCCCTGTGGAGTTGGTTGTAGATACGCGCCCGACCAACCGCACCTGAGTTGAATGGTGCCGGGTCACCGGACCTGCCTTCTGCCACGCTAACCCGAACCTCGATGTCCTGATTTTGGGTCCAGTACTCAAGGATTTCTTCTGTGAGCACGTTAGAGGCAGCTTGTAGCCGGGCATTGAAACTCTCGAAAGTCGTAGCTCCGAGTATGTCCTTCAGCGATACGCCCGAGTACTCAAGAAACTCCCAAAAGAGGCGATCCCCGCGTAGCTGGTCGTTCGTGAAGAGTGTGCCGTCGCTCTCTCGATCGTTGAGCGTGGGTAAATGCACGACGGCATTCATCCGGTCGTAGACCGAAAAATACATAAACTGAGGAAAATGGGGTTCGAGGATTTGCCTTACACGGCTGGGCACAGATGAATGGGGATAGCTGGATAGCTTGTCCAGGAGCGCCTTGTGCTTAGGATTGGAATTTGCAAGTTACTGCAACTTCACAACGAGTTCAGCGCCCGTTGTGGGAG
>NZ_RZSX01000307.1:0-6637 GCF_004023105.1 Mesorhizobium sp. M5C.F.Ca.IN.020.32.2.1
GCCCAACTGCTGGCTACACAGCCAAACAATATCGCGAAAGGCTGGATTTCGAGCTCGGGGTCATCGAGAGGATGAAATATCCCGGCTACTTTCTGATCGTCGCCGACTTCATCAAATGGGCGAAGGCGCAAGGCATTCCGGTCGGGCCGGGCCGCGGATCGGGCGCCGGCTCGCTGGTTGCATATTCGACGACCATCACCGACATCGATCCGCTGCGCTTCTCGCTGCTGTTCGAGCGCTTTCTCAATCCAGACCGCGTGTCGATGCCCGACTTCGACATCGATTTCTGCCAGGATCGGCGCGAAGAGGTCATCCGCTACGTCCAGCAGAAATACGGCCGCGACCAGGTCGGCCAGATCATCACCTTCGGTACGCTGCAGGCCCGCGCAGTGCTTCGCGATGTCGGCCGGGTGCTGCAGATGCCCTATGGCCAGGTCGACAAGCTCTCTAAGATGGTGCCGTCGAACCCGGCCAATCCGGTCAAGCTCGCCGACGCCATCGCCAACGAGCCGCGCTTTGCCGAAGAGGCCGAGCGGGAGCCGATCGTGCAGACACTGCTCGACATGGCGCAGAAGCTGGAAGGGCTCTACCGCCACGCCTCGACGCATGCCGCCGGGATCGTCATCGGCGACCGGCCACTGTGGGAGCTGGTGCCAATGTACCGCGACCCGCGCTCCGACATGCCGGTCACCCAGTTCAACATGAAGTATGTCGAGCAGGCCGGGCTGGTGAAGTTCGACTTTCTCGGCCTGAAGACGCTGACGGTGCTGGAGACCGCGGTCAAGCTGATCCGCCGCCGCGGCATCGAGATCGATCTCGCCCACATTCCGCTCGATGACCCCGATACCTATGCCATGCTGTCGCGCGGCGAAGTGGTCGGCGTGTTCCAGGTGGAAAGTGCAGGCATGCGCAAGGCGCTGATCGGCATGCGCCCCGACTGCATCGAGGACATTATCGCGCTGGTCGCGCTTTACCGGCCGGGGCCGATGGAGAACATCCCGACCTACAACGCCAGAAAGCATGGCGAGGAGGAGATGGCGTCGATCCATCCAAAGATCGACCATCTGGTGAAGGAGACGCAAGGCGTAATCGTCTACCAGGAACAGGTGATGCAGATCGCGCAGGAGCTTGCCGGCTATTCGCTGGGCGAAGCCGATTTGCTGCGCCGCGCCATGGGCAAGAAGATCCGCGCCGAGATGGACAAGCAGCGCGAGCGCTTTGTTTCGGGCGCGGTCGAGCGCGGCGTCGGCAAGCCGCAAGCCGACTTCATTTTCGACCTGCTGGCAAAGTTCGCCGACTACGGTTTCAACAAGTCGCATGCGGCCGCCTATGCCGTCGTCTCCTACCAGACGGCCTATCTGAGGGCGCACTACCCGGTCGAGTTCCTGGCCGCGTCGATGACGCTCGACATGGGTAACACCGACAAGCTCGCCGATTTCCGCCAGGATGCGCTGCGCCTCGGCATCGACGTCGTGGCGCCGTCGGTGATATCAAGCTTCCGGGCCTTCGAAGTCGGCGAGAACCGGATCTTCTATTCGCTGGCCGCGCTCAAGGGCGTCGGCGACGCGGCGGTCGAGCATATCGTCGCCATGCGCGGCGGGAAACCGTTCAAGAACCTCGCCGATTTCTGCGAAAGGGTCGATCCGAAGATCGTCGGCAAGCGGGTCTTCGAAAGCCTGATCATGGCCGGCGCGCTCGACTGCTTCGGCCACGACCGCGCCGCGATGATGGCGGGCGTCGAGCGGATGATGGGGCTGGCGTCGCTGGCGCAGCAGAATGCAATGTCGGGCCAGCACGACATTTTCGGTGCTTCGCTCGGCGCACAGTCGCAGGCGCTCAACCTGCCGGCGACCGACCCGTGGCTTGCCGCCGACCGCCTGCACCGTGAATTCCAGGTGGTCGGCTTCTATCTCTCCGCGCATCCGCTGGACGAATACAAGGCGGCGCTGCAGAAGATGCGGGTGCAGAACTGGGCCGAGTTCTCGGCCGCGGTCAAACGCGGTGCTGCCGCCGGGCGGCTTGCCGGCACCGTCACCACCAAGCAGGAGCGCAAGACGCGCACCGGCAACAAAATGGGCGTCGTGCAGTTCTCCGACACGTCGGGCCAGTATGAAGCGGTGCTTTTTTCCGAAGGTCTGGCGCAGTATCGCGACCTGCTCGAGCCCGGCCGATCGGTGGTGATCACCGTTTCGGCCGAGGACAGGCCCGAAGGCGTCAATCTGCGCATCCAGACGGTGCAGTCGCTGGAGGACGAGGCAAGCCGCATCCAGAAGGCCTTGCGCATCTTTGTCAGGGATGACCGACCGGCGTCGGCGATTCAATCGCAGCTTACCCAGCGCGGCGATAGCCAGGTGAGCATTATCGTCATCAAGGATGAGGCGCAGGGCGAGGTCGAGATCGAACTGCCCAACCGTTACCGCGTCTCGCCGCAGATCGCGTCGGCCATGCGCGCGGTGCCGGGCGTGGTGGAAGTAGAGCTGGTGTGAGCTAACGCGGATTGGCACAGCCTCGGGTGTTTGGACCGTGTTCCGCCAAGCCAGCGCCAGCATGCCCAGCGCCGGATTGGCTGGTGACATTGCCACTGGTATCGTGAGGTCGGCCCGCCATGCCATCAACTCGTCTTTTCGGTTGCTGGCCTGGCTCTTTCGGCGGCCGGGGGAGAGCCTCATGGACGAGCGGACAGCTGCTGCCGAACTCCAGAAAATGGTCAATGGGTTCCAGGTATCTCAGGCGGTATGCGTCGCCGCCACACTGGGCATCGCAGACCATCTCAAGGACGGAAAACGCACCAGCGGCGAACTTGCTGCGTTGACCAATACTCATCCGCAAGCGCTCTACCGGCTGCTGCGCGCCCTGGCATCGGTCGGCGTGTTCCATGAAGCGGAAGACCGGTTTTTCTCGCTGACCCCGGTTGGCGTCGCGTTGCGATCCGATGTTCAGCATTCGGTCGCACCGTGGGCGATTCTGGCCGGACGGCCGTATTTCCGTCAGGCATGGAGCGATCTGCTGCACAGTGTCAGCACCGGCGAAAATGCCTTTCGCCACGCTCATGGCAAGGGCGTTTGGGAATACCGGGCGGAGCATCCGGAAGAGTCCGTCATCTTCGACCGCGCGATGACGGCCATGTCGCGTGGCGTCGCCGCCGCGGTGATCGCGGCCTATGACTTCCGGCCGTTCTCTGTTGTCATGGATGTCGCGGGCGGGCAGGGCGCGCTGCTTGCCGAAATTCTCTGCCGCAATCCCGGCCAGCGCGGCATTCTTTTCGATCAGCCGCAGGTCGTGGCGAAGGCCGGCCCGATCTTTGACGCCGCGGGCGTGGCCGATCGATGCGACATCGTCGCCGGCGATTTCTTCGTCTCGGTGCCCGAGGGCGCCGATGCGGTTGTGCTTAAATGGATCCTGCATGACTGGGACGACGACACAAACATCCGGATCCTGAAAACCTGCCGCCGTGCGATGCGCCCAGACGGCAAACTGCTGGTGCTTGAGAGCATTCTGGCGCCGCCCAACGAAGGCGCCGGCGCAAAATTCGGCGATCTGAACATGCTGGTCATGCCGGGCGGGCAGGAGCGCACGGGAGAAGAATTCGAGTTGCTGCTTGCGGCGTCGGATTTCCAGGTCGCCAATATCGTTGAAGCTGGACCTCGCATCAGCATCATCGAGGCGGAACCGGTCTGATCGCTTTCCGGGTCTGAAACGCTCCGGATGTTCTCAAGCCACAACGGCTTCACCCTGCTCTGCCCCACTGGACGGCTGTCGCAGCGAGCGTTATCGCAGTTGTCATGAAGGCGCCAGACAGGGACGGAGCTCGGGATTCAGCCTTGACGCGGCTGCGCGGCACGCTGCGCAAGCTCTATCACGGGCGCACGCCCGCGGCTTTCCGGTTTCAACTGGTCGCGATCATCATCGACCTTGCCATCATCGCCTTCTTCATCGCCACACCGGTAATCCAGGAGTCGCCTTCGTTCCTCTGGCTCGATTATTCCGTGGCAGCGCTTGTCGCCGCCGACATGATTGCGCGGCTGCTTGCCTCCAACGACATGCTGCGCCTGATGAAACAGCCGGCGTCGTGGGTCGATGCATTTATCCTGCTGACGCTGCTGATGCCTTCAGCGCTAGCCAATCTGGGCTTCCTGCGCATATTGCGGCTGTGGTCGCTGTCGCGCAGCGGCGCGCTGTGGCGGTATCTCGAGATGCGCGGCCTCAAAAAATGGCGCGAGGCGAGCCACGCAGTCATCAATCTCCTGACATTCCTCCTTGTCATCACCGGTTTTGTCTACACCTTCTTCTTCCGCACTGGGGCCGGTCTCGAAGGCTATGTCGACGCGCTTTATTTCACCGTCGCCACGGTGACCACGACCGGCTTCGGTGACATCGTCCTGCCGGGTATCGCCGGCAAGCTCACCGCCATCGTCACCATGATCATCGGCATATCGCTGTTCGTCAGGCTGGCGCAGGCGCTCTTCCGTCCCAACAAGGTGTTTTTTCCTTGCCCGCAATGCGGCCTTCAGCGGCATGAAGCCGACGCCGTCCACTGCAAGGCCTGCGGGCATATCCTCAACATCCCCGACGAAGGCGACTAAGATGCGAGGTTGGAGCGCGGTTTTGGTGGAACTAAAACCGCGCTGTAATTCTTTGCTTTCACGCATTTTGTCGGACGCCAAACGAAGATCCTTGGCTGCAAAATGCTAAGACGCTGCCACTTCCGCTGGTTTGCTCGCTTTTTTCTGCAGATTGAGCAGATTGCCCAACAGGATCAGCAAGGCGCCGCCGGCGGTGAAAGCATCGATCTGCTCGTGGTAGAGCAGCCAGCCGATCAGCGCTGACAGCGGCACGCGTAAAAAGTCCATCGGCGAGATGACGGTCGCGTCGGCATAGGCGAGCGCGCGGGCCATGCAGAAATGCGACGACATGCCGGTGAAGGCGATCAGCAGGATCCACGGCCAAAGTTCGAGCGGCGGGTTGCGCCATTCGTAGAGCGCCGGGATAAGGCCGAGCACCGACTGTATGACCAGCATCCAGAAGATGATGGACACGACGCTGTCCGTCCGCGTCAGCGATTTGACCAGGACCACAGATATGCCGAAGCAGACCGCGGCACCCAGCACGACGATATGTCCCGGATCGACGGAGCCGACGCCCGGACGGACGATGATCACCACACCGATCAGTCCGAGCACGATGGCCGCAAGTCTTGGCCGGCTTAGTCTTTCACCAAGAAAGCCGACCGCCAGAATGGCCGTCCAGATCGGCGTCGTGAATTCGATGGAGATCAGCACGGCCAGCGGGATCAGCGTCAAGGCGTATAGCCATGCCGCCTGGCCGACAAAATGGACGACATTGCGGGCGATATGAGCCAAGGGGCGTTTGGTGCGCATTGCCGCAAAACCGCCTGATATCATCACCAGCGGCAGGAGGATGAAAAGGCCGATCACCGAGCGCAGCTCCAGCACCTGGAATACGTTGAGCTCGGCCGTCGTGGCGCGGCCGGCGACCGACATCGTCAGAAACGATGCGATCGACAGCGCCATCCAGAACGCGGCCCGGGGGATCGAGGGTGAGGGTGCCATGCGCGCTATGTCGCAAGCCGGGACTTTCACCGCAACCGCTAGTCGACGCATTCGGCTGGGCCAGAAGCGACGTGTTGCAAAACGGTCATGTTGAAGGCGGAACCTGCCTTCACGGCGGGCGTTGGTCCAACAGACAGTTCATTGGAAATATCGTCGTTCCGATATCAACGAGGAGAGATCCCATGAAATCATTTGTACGATTTGTACTTGCCGGCTGCCTGACGGCTGCGGCTGGCGCGGCTCATGCCGACGAGGCCGATTTTCTCCGCTCGTTCGAGGGAAACTTCGCCGGCAAGGGGACCGTCAAGGTAACCACCGAGGCGCCGACGGTGAGCGTCTCCTGCCGCTTCAATTCCGACGCGACATCGAGCTCATTGTCGCTGGACGGCACCTGCCGCGGTCTCGTCGTGGTGACGCGCGCCATCAGTGCCGATCTGAAGTCCCGCGGTACGAAGTACACCGGGACCTATGTCGGGTCCCGCACCGGGCCGGCGCAGCTCAGCGGCAGGCGCTCAGGCAATGCGATCAATCTCGGCATCCGTTGGGCGAAGGAGGTCAACGGCGATCGCACGGCGCAAATGACGGTCGAGAAGAATGGCGAGGACGGGATGCGGCTGACCGTTATCGACGTCGATCCGAAAACCGGCGAGCGCGTTTTGACCAGCCGGATCGACTTGAGGCGCATCTGACAGCCGCTCTATCTTTTTGTGGCATGATCTTTTCCGAACCGGATTCCGCTTTTCGCTTAAGCGGACCTCTCGGTTCAGAATCGTACTCAGTCATCGATCGGCTCGGGCGGGTGGGCGTTGCGGCCCTTGCCGAAGGTGTAGCCGGTCTCCACCGCCCTGCGGCCGAATTTATCGCGTAGCGTGTCGATGGCGCCTTCGGCCATGGCGCGCTTGCGCGACTGAATATCGACGAGGTCGGGCGGATCGGCCTTGTCGTCATTCGAGAGGTCGCTCACACCGATGCCGAGCAGCCGGTATCTCGTGCCATCCGCCTCCTTGCGCAGCAGTTCGAGCCCGGTCGAAAAAATGCGGTCGGCCAGCCGTGTCGGATCGCCGAGT
>NZ_RZSX01000308.1:0-6635 GCF_004023105.1 Mesorhizobium sp. M5C.F.Ca.IN.020.32.2.1
CACCAGCACTGCGCCGGCCGCCAGGGCGAACACCAGCACGACAGACTTGGCCTGCCGCTGATGCTTGAGGATCAGGCGCGGCCAAGGCACGAACATCAGCAGAATGAGGGTTTCTCCGGCAGCTAGCAACAGGGCGGCGCGAGCGCCTGACGCAGCACAACCGACGAGCAATACGAAGATCGCCAGCACCCGCACCCATATGCGCCAGCGCGTCAGCGGTACGAATCCGATGACAGTGGCGCAGAGCGCGCCTAGGGCCAACGGGTGCGCCGATAGCCCGATTGGCCTGAACTGCAGTTCGTTGAGACCGTAAGGCAGAAATCGATGTTGAGTCACCGCTTCGATCGTGCCCATCACGGCACTGAGGATCACCATTCCAAGCACGACGTCGCCCAACGCCCGCCGTACTTCCGCGTTCAAGGCCAGCATCAACAGGCCTGCGGCGCCCGCCACCAGATAGGTATCGATGATGAACCCTGAGGAGCCCGCACGGCCGGTGATGAACAGATACGGCACCAGCGCGAAAATCAGCGCAGAATAGAGCAGCAAAGCCTTGAAGATTCCAATTTCGTCGCCCTGCAGCAGAAACGGCCGGCTGAAAAGAACGAATGGAAGCAGCAGAAAGATAGCATAGGTGCCGAAATGCAGTTTCTCGTAGAATGAACCACCGTCGGCCGTATAGTCGACGACCATGTTCATAATCTGCGGTGAAACCGTGAAGCGGAGCAGGAACGCCAGCGCAGCGCATAGGAAAAACAGAATCGACAGCGCGTTCTGACGGCGCGCCTGGCTGGACAGCAATCGTTCCGATGCGGCAGCGGGATAGCTCATGGCCCATCCAAATGGGGGTATTCAAGCGGCATTCTGGCCAACGAGATCCATTCAAGGGACCGCCGAACGGACGCGGCGTTTGACTCGGCAAAATATGCCAACTTGGAAAATGAGATGTTAACGATCTTTCTGTAGTGCTGGCCCGCGTAGCGAATAACAAGAGTTAGCACCATGTCCGCCGCTTCCGGCACAACTCCTCCCTCTGCAGCGGATTCCGATATCAGCGCACTCGAGCGGATCGCCAATGCACGGCGCGCCAGCAGGGCAAGGCTGCAACAGGATGCCCCAGTCATGGCACGCACCTCCGCCCCTGTCACTCCGCACACGCCCGAGCCTGTCCCGACGGTGACGCTCGACAAGATCGGCGATTTCCTTGAGCTCGATTTTCGACGCCTGTTTGTCTGGCTGCGTGCCGGGCTCGTGTTGGCATTGATGCTGGCAGTGGCCGGCGGCGTCATCGGCGCCGCCTATGGGTTGCTGAGCAAACAGCGTTATACCGTTACGACAGAAATCCTCATCAATCCTGCCAATTTGCAGGTTGTGGAAAACGATCTCTACTCGCAACCGGGCCAGGTCGACAGCCAAATACTTAACGCGCGCAGCAAGCAGCGCATCTTGACCTCGGGCAACGTGCTTGCACGGGTAGTGGACGAACTCGGCCTAGCCAGGGATCCGGAGTTTTTCGACCCGGACCAGAGCTCCTCCACGTCTGGTGCTGCAGCGAGTGGCGCCAAGTCCGATCCGAAGCTTATCGCCCAGAAAAGCCTGGCGGAGCGGGTCAGCGTCGCTGCAGATGAAACGTCGTTCGTCACAACCCTCTCGGTATCGGCAGAAACCACCGGCAAGGCGATCCTGATCTCGCAAGCCATAGTGAAGGCTTTCCAGGACGAACTGGCCAAGGCCGAAGCTGCTGGTGCCAGCCGTGCCGCAGCTGCTCTTGAGGGCCGGCTCGGCCAACTCAAGCGCGACTTGCAGGCGGCCGAAGAGAAGGTCGAGAGCTACAGGCGCAGTCACAACCTGTCCTCCAGCAATGGCCAGCTTGTCAGTTCGCAGACGATGACGCAGCTCAATAGTGAAATTGGAGAGGCGCAATCGCGCGTCATCGCAGCGCAGGCAAGTTACGAGGCCTTGGTTGCCGCCGGTGTCAATGGAGCCAATCCTGACCCCGCGGTTTCGGCAGCACTCGCAGCACTGCGCGACAAGGCAAATAGCCTGCGGCAGCAAATCGATTCACAATCCATGACCTTTGGTCCGCGCCACCCGACGATTGTCCGGCTTAGGACAGAATTCGAGACCGTCAGTTCTCAACTCAGGGCAGAGTTCGCCCGCACGGTCGGCACCGCAAAAGCCAACCTGGATAAGGCCAACGCCTCATTGGCTTCTCTCAGCGCCAAGATGAACGATCTGAAGAACAATGTTTTCACCGACAGCGAGTCCCAGGTCGCCCTGCGTGAACTTGAACGCGACGCCGCCTCGAGGAGGGTGGTCTATGAAAGCTTCCTGTCTCGCTCGCGCCAAATCACCGAGCGCGAGCAGATCGACACCACGAATGTACAGGTGATTTCCACCGCCGTGCCGCCACCGGGACGCTCGTGGCCGCCCCGCACCCCCCTGATGGCAGGCCTGGGAGCTTTCGCCGGCTTTGCGCTAGGCATGCTGCTGGCCATTGCCATGGGCATCGTTCGTGACATGCGCCAGCCGACGAACCGATCAGGCATCGACGTCAGCCGAGCCTGAATCCAGGCATGGCGAAGCGCATTGTTTTTCACATTGCCAGTCTCAGGGGCGGCGGCGCCGAGCGTGCCTTCGTCCTCATGGCAAATGAATTGGCATCACGTGGCCACGATGTCACACTTTTTACCTGGAACGCTGAAGGACCCAACGCCGCGCTGCGCTCCCCCGCGGTGCATCTTGTCGATTTCGACCTTCCCATCCGGGGCGAGGGTTACGGCAAGTGGGAGACGCTGAAAGGCATCGTGCGAAGCGCACGTTTGTTCAGCCGCCTTGGTCCGCATGCGGTCTATAGCGCCCCCGAATTTGCCAATCTGGTCGTGGCGCTGGCGCTTCTCTTGGCGCGAAGCCGAGCGCGGTTCTTTCCAAGCTTCCACGCGGCGGCCTCACTGCCTTCCAGCAGCCTCGGCGCGAGAATAGCGGTCTGGCTTTCCGCGTTGGTTGCAGCGCGCGCAACCAAAGCCATCGCCGTCTCAGTGGGTGTCGGCAACGACATTGCGGCCCGCGGCTTTCCCAAATCCAAGGTCGTCGTCATCAACAATCCGCTGCCACCGGCTGCGGCGCTCCAGCAAGATTCCTATACATGGCAGACAAAGCTGGCGACGATGGGCGATGGCCCGGTCATCGCAACCGCCGGGCGCCTGGTGCCGGTCAAGGATCATCGGACCTTGCTCCAGGCCTTCGCTATCCTGCTCGCCGGCCGCCGCGCTCGGCTTGTAATCTTCGGCGAAGGTCCGCTGGCTGCCGAGTTGCGCACCTATGCCCAGGAATCCGGTACCGCCGCCGATGTGCTCTTTGCTGGCTACGTCAACGATCCCGCGGCCTGTTATGCCGCAGCCGATCTGTTCGTCCTTTCCTCGACGAGCGAGGGCTTCGGCAATGTGCTGGTCGAGGCCATGGCTGCTGGCGTTCCCGTAGTCTCCACAGATGCGCCGCATGGCCCGCGCGAGATTCTCGGTGACGGTCGTTTCGGCGCCTTGGTGCCGGTCGGCGATGCCGCGGCCCTGGCAAAGGCGATGGCTGAGATGCTGGACCACCCCACTTCTGTCGCCCTCCTGAAGAGCAGAGCAGCGGATTTCGAAGTTGAAAAGATCGGAGATCTATACGAAGCGCTGCTCTAGCCAGGAACTGCGCGCTGGCGTTCGTTGAGGCAGCCGCTATCGCCATTTCGCGTCGTTGGAGCATCGCCGTTGGCCTCCCGGGCAGGATGGGTGTCAGGTACATCGGGATCTGATAGCAGCCCATGAAGAGGAGCAGCGGGTCGGTCACCGCGGCGGGATGCGCGGGCGTAGGACCGCATGGCGATCCTTTTTAACGGAGTGTTCGAATGAGACATGTGTGGCGTTGGTTCGGCCCGGTCGACAAGGTGACGATCGCGGACGCGCGTCAGGCCGGGGCGCAAGGCATCGTCACGGCTCTTCACCACGTTCCTCACGGCGCCGTCTGGCTGCCCGCCGAAATCGAAAGACGTCAGTGCGAAGTCGCGTCTTTGCCGGATGGAAGCGCGAGCGATCTGAACTGGGAGATTGTCGAGAGCCTGCCGGTTTCCGAAGCGATCAAGACGCAGGTCGGCGAGTGGCGCAGTCATATTGCCAACTACAAGACATCGTTGGAAAACCTGGCGCGGGCCGGGATTTCGGTCATCTGCTACAATTTCATGCCCGTGCTCGATTGGACCCGCACCGATCTTGCCTGGCGCCTGCCGCATGGCGGCACCACCATGCGCTTCGATCTGATCCACTTCGCCGCCTTCGACATCCATATCCTGAAACGCCAAGGGGCGCTCGGCGATTACACACCGGAGATCGTCTCCGAGGCGGAGCGGCGATACGCGCAGATGGATGAGGATGCGCGGAAGATTCTGGCAAGAAGCGTCAATTCCGGTCTGCCCGGCTCGACCGAAGACACGTCTCTCGACGGTCTCGCGGCTCAACTGTCAAGTTACGACCGCATCGGCGCAACAACCCTGCGCCAGCATTTCGTCGATTTCCTGGCGGAGGTCGTGCCTACGGCCGAACGCCTCGGCCTGCGTCTCTGCTGCCACCCCGATGATCCGCCGTTTCCGCTGCTCGGCCTGCCGCGCATCATGTCGACCGAGGCCGACTACAGGTACATTCTGGACGCAGTCGACAGCCCGGCCAACGGAGCGACACTGTGCACGGGATCGCTCGGCGCTAGACCGGACAATGATCTACCCGGCATGATCGAGCGGATGGGTCCGAAAATCCACTTCGCGCATCTGCGCAATGTGCGCAAGGAAGCGGCCGGCACCCCCTGCTCGTTCCACGAGGACGAGCACCTTGCCGGCGACACCGACATGGTGGCGGTGGTCGCCGCGCTGCTCCACGAGGAAGCGCGGCGCAAGACGGAAGGACGCCAGGACGCCGTCATCCCGATGCGCCCCGACCATGGCCAGGATATTCTCGATGACCTGACGCGCGGAGCCCAGCCCGGCTATCCGGCCATCGGTCGGCTCAAGGGATTGGCCGAACTCCGCGGCGTTGAACATGCCATTCGCAGATCGACATCAGCTTAGCTCGCAGCCGGTCGGCCATCAGAGCGTCACGACGGTGCAGAACCTTTGATGGCGGAGCGAGGCGCCCCCTCTGTCCTGCCGGACATCTCCCCACAAGGGGGGGAGATTGGCGGCTTGGCCGCTCCGCTCAATCCTGCAACTTAGACAATTGACGAAAGCCGCGATAACGGACGATCTCCCCCCAAGTGGGGGAGATGTCCGGCAGGACAGAGGGGGGCGCGAAGGATCACTGCAGATCAGCATTTGTCCTGAGCCGCTGCATTGGGCGTTCCGCAGCCCTCCGGCTTGATGCCACCTTTTCACCCATTTGCGCGGACTTGTGTATAATGGCAGCTTGCGGCTTGAGTCCGATTTCAATCCGCTGGGTTACGCTCGTTATTGGTCCATCCGCAGCCGGTGTTAAGAACTCCAGGAGGCGGTTGGGAATTCATATCCTGGGAGGAAATCACGATGAGAAAGTTCGCCGCCGTTCTGGCCGCCGCCGCTACGCTGTATTCGTTCGCCGCGGGCGCGCAAACCTATCCCGAACGCACCATCACGGTTGTGGTGCCGTTTTCGGCCGGCGGCCCGACCGATACGGTCACGCGCCTCGTCGCGGAAGCCATGTCGAAGGATCTCGGCCAGCAGATCATCGTCGAGAATGTCGGCGGCGCCGGCGGCACACTGGGCGCCGGTCGCGTCGCGAACGCCGAGCCGGACGGCTATACGCTGCTCCTCCATCACATCGGCATGGCGACCAGCGCGACGCTGTACCGAAAGCTCGCATACGACACGCTGAACAGCTTCGAATATGTCGGCCTCGTCACCGAGGTGCCGATGACCATCGTCGGCCGCAAGGACCTCGAGCCGACAGATCTGAAGGGGCTGGTCGACTACGCCAAGGCCAACAAGGACACCGTCACCGTCGCCAATGCCGGCATAGGCGCGGCCTCGCATCTGTGCGGCATGCTGTTCATGAGCGCCATCGGCACGCCGCTGGTCACCGTGCCCTACAAGGGCACCGGCCCGGCCATGACCGATCTTCTCGGCGGTCAGGTCGACATCATGTGCGACCAGACGACCAATACCACCAAGCAGATCCAGGGCGGCACGATCAAGGCTTACGCCGTCACCTCGCCTGAACGCCTCGATGTTCTGCCGGACGTCCCGACAACGACGGAAGCCGGTCTCCCTGAGGTGCAGGTCGGCATCTGGCACGGCCTCTACGCGCCCAAGGGCACGCCGGCCGAGGTCACCGAGCGCTTGTCGAAGTCGCTTCAGGTCGCGCTGAAGGACCAGAATGTCGCCGCCCGCTTCGCCGAGCTCGGCACAAAGCCGTCGTCCGAAGCAGACGCGACTCCGGCCGCGCTAAAGGCCAAGCTGGAAGGCGAGATCGCGCGCTGGAAGCCGATCATCGAAGCCGCCGGCCAGTACGCCGACTGAGGTTTCGAACGGGGCGCCACCAGCGCCCCGTTTTTCGCACTGCACCGGCGCGCGCGGCGCGGGCCTGGGAGGACGTCATGAAACCTTTCACAATCGACACGACCAACGGCATATG
>NZ_RZSX01000309.1:0-6635 GCF_004023105.1 Mesorhizobium sp. M5C.F.Ca.IN.020.32.2.1
ATGTTCCAGCGCCTTTTTGGTCGCGAACGTCACGCTAACCGCGCTATCACCGAGGCGCTTTACGCACAAATCGTGGCAGCGGCGCGGCAAACTGTGTTTTATTCCGACTGGAATGTACCGGACACGCCGCTCGGCCGCTTCGAGATGCTGTCGCTGCACATGTTCCTGTTCCAGCACCGGCTGCGCGGCGAGGGCGGTGTTGCCGGGGAGGTCGCGCAGGTGCTGATCGACGAATTCTTCATGGATGTCGAGCATTCACTGCGGGAACTGGGCATCGGCGACGTCGGTGTGCCGAAGCGCATGAAGAAACTGGCGAAGATGTTTTATGGCCGCACCGCCGCCTATGACGATGCGCTGGAACGAAACGACCATGATGCACTCGTCGCTGCCCTTGCCCGCAATGTCCGGCCCGACACCGGCGCTTGGCCGCAAGCAACGCATCTGGCCGGCTACGTCGCCGATGTCTCCAGGCGACTCGCGGAACAGGCGACCGAATCCATTGTTTCCGGCACGGTGGCATTCCCCGTCGCCAAGACTATCTAAGGACAAGATGAAACACGCCGATTCGCAGAGCCCCGCTCACCAGAGCCCCGTGTCCTTCGTGGCCAATGTCGCCCGGCTGCCGCAAAAGGGACTGCCGGTGGTGATCGAGGCTGACGCCGCGCAGCGCGCCGCGCTGGCGGGCGAGCACGGGTTGCTCTCGGTCGAGAACTACCGCGCCGAACTGCTGGTGGCGCCATGGAAGCGCAACGGCGTCGAGGTCAGCGGCCGCGTCGAGGCCGATATCACCCAAGCCTGCGTCGTCTCCCTCGACCCGGTCGAGGCGCATATCGACGAGGCGGTCGACGCACTGTTTCTGCCGGAGCAGTCCAAGCTCGGGCGGCTTGGTTTCGAGGGCGGCGGCGAGATAATGCTCGATGCCGAAGGGCCGGACAGTCCTGAAACGTTTTCCGGCAATTCGATTGACGTCGGGGCGCTCGCCGAACAGTTCTTTGGGTTGGCGATCGATCCCTATCCGCGCAAGCAAGGCGTTTCGATGGAGGCTGCCGACGATGCCGGGACTGCGGAAAGCGAATTCCAGCAACAGCTGCGTTCCCTGCTCGGAAAATCCTGAAAACCCGACCCAATCGGAGAAAGCCGGTTGTGCGGCAGCCCAAAAACGCTATTTTCGCCGAACCTTCGCGAGCCCCAAACCGTTGCCAGCGCCAGGCGCTCGCTCAAGCAAACTGTGAGATGAACACCGCGTGATCAGGATTTCCATCGATGCCATGGGCGGCGATCACGGACCAAGCGTGGTCATCCCGGCGCTCATGACGGTCGCGACCCGGCGTCCCGACATCCGCTTCGTCATCTATGGTCGCGAGGAGGCGGTGCGCCCCGAACTCGCAAAGCTCCCCAAGCTGGCGGAAGTGAGCGAGTTCATCCACTGCGACATAGCAGTCAGGATGGACGACAAGCCGAGCCAGGCGCTGCGCCATGGCCGCTGGAAGTCGTCGATGTGGAAAGCGGTCGAGGCGGTCAAGGCAGGCACTGCCGACGCCTGCATCTCGGCCGGAAACACCGGCGCGCTGATGGCGATGTCGAGATTCTGCCTTCGCACCATGGCGACCATCGACCGTCCGGCGATCGCGGCGCTCTGGCCGACGTTGCGCGGCGAAAGCGTGGTGCTGGACGTCGGCGCCACCATCGGCGCGGATGCGCATCAACTGGTTGATTTCGCCATTTTGGGCACCGGCATGGCGCGCTCGGTGTTCGGCATCGAACGGCCGAGCATCGGTCTGCTCAACGTTGGCGTCGAGGAGATCAAGGGCCAGGAAGAGGTTAAGGAAGCGGGCCGCATGTTGCGCGAGGCCAACATGGCCTCGATGAACTACCATGGTTTCGTCGAGGGCGACGACATCGGCAAGGGCACGGTCGACGTGGTCGTCACCGAAGGATTTGCCGGCAACATCGCGCTGAAGACGGCGGAAGGCACGGTAAGACAGATCGCCGGTTACCTGCGCGCCGCGATGGACCGGACGCTGATGGCCAGGATCGGCTATATATTTGCCAAGGGCGCCTTCGATCGCCTGCGCGAAAAGATGGACGTCGGCCGCTCCAATGGCGGTGTTTTCCTGGGTCTGAACGGTATCGTGGTGAAAAGCCATGGCGGGGCTGATTCGGACGGCTTCGCGGCCGCGATCGAGCTTGGCTACGACATGGTGCGCAACAACCTGCTCGATCGCATCGAAGCCGATCTCGACCTGTTCCATGCGCGCAATCCGCATGCCCAGACATCCAGGAAATCCGACGTCGTTGCCGACGCAGAGGAATAGGAAAGAGCCTTGATCAGATCAGTCGTGCGCGGCACAGGCGCCGCGCTGCCCCGCCGCATCATGAAGAATGCCGATTTCGAAGGCATGGTCGAGACCTCCGACGAATGGATCGCCCAGCGCACCGGCATCCGCCAACGCCATATCGCGGCCGACGACGAGACCACGGCTTCGCTCGGCGAGGCGGCGGCGCGCGCAGCCCTCGACAATGCCGGCCTGACGCCTGCCGATATCGACCTGATCGTGCTGGCGACGTCGACGCCCAACAACACCTTTCCGGCGACCGCCGTCGACATCCAGAACCGGCTCGGCATGCATCACGGCTTCGCCTTCGATCTGCAGGCAGTGTGCTCGGGCTTCGTCTATGCGGTTACGACAGCCGACCTCTATATCCGCGGCGGTCTGGCCAAACGCGTGCTGGTGATCGGCTCGGAAACCTTTTCGCGCATCCTCGACTGGAGCGACCGCTCGACCTGCGTCCTGTTTGGCGACGGCGCCGGGGCGATGGTGCTGGAAGCAGGAGAGGGGGCGGGCAGCATTGCCGACCACGGCGTGCTGGCGGCCAGCCTGCGCTCCGACGGGGCCCACAAGGACAAGCTGTTCGTCGATGGTGGACCGTCGACCACCGGAACGGTGGGGCATCTCAGGATGGAAGGCCGCGAAGTGTTCAAGCACGCGGTCGGCATGATCACCGACGTCATCGAGGCGACGTTCTCAGCTGCCGGCATCACCGCTGAGGATCTCGACTGGTTCGTGCCGCATCAGGCCAATAAACGGATTATCGACGCTTCAGCCAAAAAGCTCGGGATAGCAGAGCAAAAGGTGGTGGTTACGGTCGATTTGCACGGCAACACCTCGGCGGCTTCCGTGCCGCTGGCTCTTTCGGCGGCGGTCGCCGACGGCCGTATCAAGAAGGGTGATCTGGTGCTGATCGAGGCGATGGGCGGGGGCTTCACCTGGGGCGCGGTTTTGGTTCGCTGGTAAGTGCCGAACTGACAGGTTCGGTCCTTGACCTTGCCGGATCAATTACTTAGGCTCTATCTTTGCTTATATAGAGTTATGTTTTTGAGCGCTGATGGGGACGGTTCGCATGGGGGGAAAGACACTTACGCGCGCCGATCTTGCTGAAGCCGTTTATCGCAAGGTTGGCTTGTCGCGCACTGAATCGGCCGAGCTCGTCGAAGCGGTTCTGGACGAGATTTGCGAAGCTATCGTTCGCGGTGAGACGGTGAAATTGTCGTCGTTCGCGACGTTCCATGTCCGCTCCAAGAACGAGCGCATCGGGCGCAATCCGAAAACCGGCGAGGAAGTGCCGATCCTGCCGCGCCGCGTGATGACCTTCAAATCATCGAATGTGCTGAAGAACCGCATCCTGCGCGCCCACCAGAACAGCAAGGCCAAGGGCAGCAAATAGCGCCTGCGCTTCAAAAGCCCGGTTGAAAACGGTTGCCCCCTTCGACGCCGGGCTTGAATATTGTTTTATAAACCGCTGAAATAAGGCCCGATTCGGCAGAACAAGCCGGATCGGAATGACTCTTTGTTGAGCGTGATCTTGGCCGAAAACCGATTCCCACTTTTCGGGATCATGCTCCAGCGTGAGGATTTCGCCCATGGACAAGAGCCCCGATGCTTTCCGCACCATCAGTGAGGTCGCAGAAGATCTCGCCCTGCCGCAGCATGTGCTGCGTTTCTGGGAAACGCGTTTCAACCAGATCAAACCGATGAAGCGCGGCGGCGGCCGCCGCTACTACCGGCCGCAGGATGTCGAACTGATCAAGGGCATCCGCCACATGCTCTACGACCAGGGCTATACGATCAAGGGCGTGCAGAAGCTGCTGCGCGAGAACGGCAACCATTTCCTGGTCGCCATCGGCAGTGGCGACATGGCGGCCGTCGAGGCGATCTCGCAACGTCGACAGGCCGATGCGGTGCCGCTGACGCCGGCGGCCCAGCCGCGCGGCGCCGATGACGAGATGCTGGTCGGCGAGCCCAAGGTAAAACCCAGCCGGCGCTTTTTCGGCCTGGGCAAGACCGACGACGAAGGCCCGGTGCAGCCAGGCACGTCGAAACTCTCGCGCGACAATCGCGCCTTGCTGCAGGAAGCGCTGTTCGACCTGCTGGAATGCAAGCGCCTGCTCGATCAGGTGCGCTAGCGCATAATCCCAAAAATCGGAATCGTTTTCGGAAAGGATCATACGCAAAATTAAAGTGCTACAGCGTCCTTTGCGCGTCCAATAGGACGCGCGGCGCTGTAGTCCATGTCGCCCAAAGGCATACCCTCAGGCCTGACACGAGGCGCGCAGCGGTCTGGGATAACGACATGGATAAAAGAACTTAAAGCGGGGCGCATGAACCCCTTCAGACGCGACGCGCTTTAAGGGCCGACCGATTGCCGTCAGAAACCGGAACTGCTTCCGAAATCATGCGTTCCTTTTCGCAAAGGAAGGAAGCATATCATGGTATCATTTTCGACCCTCTCCGACATCGACCTTGAAAAGCAGGTCGCAGCCCTCTCCAGGGAACTGGCGGCGCTGAGAAAAGCCGTGTCCAGGCGCGGCAGCGCCTATTACGAGGACGGCCGTGACACCGCCTCGGACTACTATTCGGATCTTGCCGAGCGCTTCAGTGAGGCTCTGCCTGCGATCAGGAGGCATAGCAGGGTGATAGAAAAGACAGCCCGCGATCACCCGGCGACAGCGGCTGCTGTCGGGCTGGTTGTGGTCGGGCTCGTCGCAAGCCTGTTCCTCAGCCGCCAGCAGAAAACGTCGCGAACGAGATCGAGATCGGCACGTTGAGACAAGAAAATGGCGGCGCTGACGGCCGCCATTTTCGTTGAAAACAAGTCGATCAGCGCGCGAGCTTGAGCTGGTTCTTCGGGCCGACCTGCGCGGTCTGGCTGCATTTGCCATAGACGGTGCCGCTGGGGTCGATAGCATCCGTGTATGTACCCTTGCAGTCGAGCTGCAGCACCAGACAGTGACCCGCGCCCTTACAAACCGCGCCGCCGTCGCCGGTGGGATGCGTGCCGTTGGCGAAGGCCGAGCTCGGAACGGAAATCGAGCCGAAGGCCGAGACGACGATGGCAGCGGCGAGCGACAGGCGCTTGAAGTTCGAAATATCAGTCATTTGAGCATTTCCTTCTCTGGATCGAGGATGGCCGCCAGGGCGACCTTCTGGTTGGGGACTGCCTTTGTGGCGTCCATACCGTCTTGGTGCGGCCCGGAGAGGAAAGGTTCACGCGTCGGTTCAAAATGTTCGCAGCCCCCTGACGCGTTCTGCCTGCATCAGGCTCCCGCCGCTGATTCGATCCGTTCAAAACGGCTGACGGGCCAGCGACAGCCGCTTAACAAGGGAGCGGCTCAGAACCGTCGAACAATTCGGCGATCGGCCAGTCAAAGAACCCGATCGGGAAGACGGTCCCGTGCCGCTGCCGCCGAGGCCTGTGCCAGGCTGCGCCGATCGGAATCACGATGCCGTGACGGCATTTTTGGCGCTTGGCAAATCACCATCGAGAGGGCATTCTCTGCGCCGTCTCAGGCAACCTCTTGATTTGATCAAACTCTTTAAATCCACGGAGTTGCCAAATGCCCCAAATAGCAACAAGCGAAGCTTTTTCCGAACTGTCGGCGACCGAAGCTGCCCCCGACCACAGCGCCCTCAAGGCCATCCGAGAAACCAGGGGATACAGCATGGAAGAGCTGTCTCTGACGTGCGGCCTGGCGGTCGATGAAATCGCGGACATCGAGAACGGCAAGAATGCAGATTTATCGAAGCTTCGGCGAATAGCCTCGGCGCTCCGGCTTCCGGAAGACGCGCTGATCAATACAGCCGTGCTGACACAATCCGAGGAAAATCGACGGCCCGTCTCATAACAGCGACGCCAGAGGATCAAGCCTGACAAACGAGTGTGATTCTGGATTTGAAGTTCCTGAATGGCTGACGACGTCCAACGGAGCAGGAACTTCAAATCCACAATGCCGGGCATCGGCACGACGGCCGCCGAATTCGGTTGACCCGAACCGGGTTATCACGATACATCGCGACCGGTCCGGAGTGTAGCGCAGCCCGGTAGCGCACTTGACTGGGGGTCAAGGGGTCGTCGGTTCGAATCCGGCCACTCCGACCATTTTAATCAAGGGTCCATTCTGGACACATAGGCTACGGTTTATACCGGAGACATGGGTAACACTTTTGGCCCGAAAGGGTTTTGGAGTGGTTCGAGCCTGCATGTCTCATCGTCGAAATATCCCAGATCATAGTCCACGAAGCTGACCAGCCAGATATGGTCCTCGACCTGTTTGATGCCGACGGTCTGGCCGGCGA
>NZ_RZSX01000030.1:0-2653 GCF_004023105.1 Mesorhizobium sp. M5C.F.Ca.IN.020.32.2.1
CAGGTGCTGATCGGGCTGATCCTCTTCTTCATCGAAATCGTGAAATCGACGCGCACGTCGAACGCCTCGATCATGGACCACCTGTTGTCGACCTTCGTCTTCGTGGCGTTCCTGGTCGAGTTCCTGCTGGTGAAGGGCGCGGCGCACTCGGTTTTCTTCACACTGATGGTCATCACACTGGTCGACGTCCTGGCCGGCTTCTCGGTGTCGATGCGAGCGGCCACTCGTGACATAAACATGGGCTAGAGGGGCCCGGCCTCAACAGCGCCGATGATGGCGCCGGCCTCGTCGCGGATCAGCACCCGCCGGCGACGGGCAGGACACGCCCGCGCCGGCACGTCGGAGACGCCGGCGATTTTCAGATAGGTTATCGAAGATTAGAGCGCAGTGCGACGCGCAAAGGACGGTCTGCAATTTGAATCGCGCAAGCTTCTTTCCGGAAACCGATTCCGGCTTCCAGCATTATGCGCTGCGAACCAGCCCTATTTTTTCTTGGCGCGCGCCGGCTTCTTCACCGGAGCAGCCGGCGCATTGGCGAGGTCTTCCGCTTCCTTGGCGAGGCGGAGCGCCCTCAGTTTGTTGGTCTTTATCTGGCGGGCGTCGCTCTCGGCGACATATTCCGCCATCGCCTTCTGGCGAACCGTGGCTGCCTCTTCCTGCTTTTTGAAACGCAAATCGGCCCGCGCGCGGGCAGTATCCTTAGAGTTCTCAACCAAGGGCTTTTCCAATCCCGTAAATTATAGTTTTCATTCCTTTGATAGCAGAGCCGACCTGCAATGGGGAAAATAAGTTGGTCAGGCGCGGGAATCGCACTTGGCGCCCGGCGCCTTTCGGGCGGCAACCGCCTCATATCCGGCCTGCAGGGTGGCACGCACGGTAGCCTCCGGGGGCGTGTCGGAAGGCGTGCCCAGATGTTCGTGGCGCAGTTCGTCCATGAACTTTTCCCACATCGGCGGGCCACCCTTCTCCAGAAGCTCGGCGCGGATCGAGAGCTCCTCGCTGACAGGCAGCCAGACGCGACCCCAGGCGCCGAGATGCGCCAGGATCGGCACCAGCGTGATCGCCATTTCAGTCAGGCTGTAGATTGCCTTCTGCTTGTGGGTGGGATCGTCCGCCCTGGTCAGCATGCCGAGCTCCATCAGCCGCTTCAGCCGATCAGCGAGTATGTTGGAAGCGATTCCTTCCAGCGACCCGTTGAGCAGGTCGCGAAAGTGGCGTTTGCCGCCGAAAATCACGTCGCGAAGGATGATCAGGCTCCACCGGTCGCCAAACACTTCAAGCGACAGGTTGATCGGGCACCCAGACCGGCGATCAATGCTCATGCGATTCTCCGAAAGAAACCGGTTGCATTATCATATCAGTCTTATTATCGTGCAACTGATTGCAAAAAGCAATCGGTTTTAGGAGGAGACTGCGAAGATGACAAAGGAAGTGGAACCGGAAATCGCGTCCCAGACATTTGGCGATCCCGCGCACCCACCGATGCTGCTGATCATGGGTGCCATGGCTTCGATGCTCTGGTGGCCGGAGGCGTTCTGCCGGAAATTGGCCGGCAAGGGTCTGTTCGTGATCCGCTATGACAATCGCGATACCGGCCGCTCGACCAAATATGCGCCGGGCGAACCGCCTTACACTTTCGACGACATGGCGGACGACGCCATCCGCGTCCTAGACAGTTATGGCATCGCGAAAGCGCATGTGGCCGGCATGTCGATGGGCGGCATGATCGCGCAGCTTGTGGCGCTGAAGCATCAGTCGCGGGTCATCTCGCTTACGGCGATCAGCACTTCGCCAATCGGGATCGACACGTCGCATCTGCCAGCCATGACCGACGCCTACGTGAAGCATTCCGCCAAAGGCGCGAAAGTCGACTGGTCGAACCGTGACCAGGTGGTCGACTTCATGGTCAAGGACGCGCACGCAATCGCCGGCACCGCGCATCTATTCGACGAGAAGCTGACGAGGGCGTTCGTCGAACAGGATTACGACCGATCCGGCGGCTTCTTGAGCGCGACCAATCACTTCCTGCTCACGAGCGGTGAAGATCGGGGCGGTGAAGATCGGGGCGGCGAAGATCGGGGCGGCGAAGACTGGAGGGGTCGCCTGGACGAGTTGAAGGTTCCGCTCCTCGTTATCCACGGCACAGCGGATCCGATTTTTCCGGTCGAGCATGGCGCCGCCCTTGCCGAAGCAGTTGCCGGCGCAAGCCTTGTCCGCATCGAGGGCGGCGGCCATGAACTGCATCCCGACGACTGGGCCGCGATCGTTGATGCCATCGTCACCCATAGCCAAGCCAAATAGGCGCTGAGCCGGACCTTGACACACTATCTCCGTGACAATAGTTAAGTAGATGCTTCAGTGTCTGGCTCTCTGTAAAACACGCAGCGGCGAACCACCAAAGGAACGAGCGAAACAATGTCCTACTTCAAGCTCTTCCCCTACAACAACGGTTAAGTCCGATGCTGCAAGATAGCGCCCAGCTCGACCTGATGTTCCAGGCGCTCGCCGACCCGGCGCGGCGGCACATGGTGGAGCGGCTGTCGTGCGGCCCCGCCTCGGTCAGCCAGTTGGCCGAGCCGCTTGCGATGTCGCTGTCGGCGGTCGTCCAGCACCTGAACGTGCTGGAGGCGAGCGGGCTCGGCCGCCCCGGAAA
>NZ_RZSX01000030.1:2663-5810 GCF_004023105.1 Mesorhizobium sp. M5C.F.Ca.IN.020.32.2.1
CCTGCCGGATCGAGCCGAAGGCGCTGAGGACCGCCGAACACTGGATCAACGAACGGCGCCTGAACTGGGAACAGCGGCTCGACCGGCTCGGCGCCTTTCTTGCCGAAACCAAGGACGAAACCGAAGGAAACTGAGGAGGCCAACATGAGCGAACGCTCCGTCGTCCATTCGACCATAGTGCTCGAACGCAGCTACGCCGCTTCGCCGGCGCGGGTGTTCGCCGCCTGGTCCGATCCCGCCGCATTGCAGCGCTGGGGCTCGCCCGGCGAGGGGTGGGAAACCAGCATTGACTGCTTCGAGTTCCAGGTGGGCGGCATTGCGCTCAGCCGTTTCGGACCCAAGGGTGGCGAGAGTTATGTGAACGAGACGCGCTACCTCGACATCGTGCGCGACCAACGCATCGTCTCGGCTGGCGGCATGACCAGCAGCGGCCAGCGATTGTTTGTCGGCCTGCTGACGGTTGAATTCCGTCGAGAAGGCGCAGGCTGCCGGCTGGTGATGACCGAGCAAGGCGCCTTTCTTGATGGCCATGATCAGCCCGAAAACCATCAGGCCGGCTGGAGCCAGATGCTCGACAACCTGCGGGTAGAATGCGCGTGAGCGCCGCAGCCCGAGCCACGACCAGCAGAATTGGGAGGATAGTATGAAACTCTACTGCGGCATCGGTCCGAATTCCTACCGCGTTCGCATCTTCATGGCTGAGAAAGGCATCGATGTTCCGCGGGTTAATGTCGACCTCACAAAAGGCGAGCACAAGGCGCCGCAATTCCTTGAGCTCAACTCACTAGGCCAGATTCCCGTGCTCGTGCTCGACGACGGCACGGTGATCACCGAAAGTATCGCCATCTGCCGCTATCTGGAGGCGCTGCATCCGACGCCGGCACTGTTCGGCTCGGACGCGGTCAGCCAGGGCAAGGTCGAAATGTGGAACCGCCGCGCCGAGATCGAGATCTTCGGAACGATTGGCAGCATTGCCCAGCATTCCGATCCCATGTTTGCGGAGCGGCTCGTGCAATTCCCGGCTTTCGCCGAAACGCAGCGAGAAGCCGTTCCGGCAAAGTGGGCGTGGCTCGACCGCGAGATCGCCGATGGCCGTCCGTTCATCGCCGGTGACCAGTACTCCGTCGCCGATATCACCGCCGCCGTCGCAGCGTGGCTTGGCGCTTTCTTCGGAACAGACATTCCGGACGCGCTCGTCAATGTCCATCATTGGCTCGACCGTGTTCAGAAACGTCCAAGTTGGAACGCTTAGGCCGCCCGACACTGTTTCAATGGGACGATGTGCGGCTCAACGCCAGCACCTGAATCCAAAGGAGCTTTCGCCATGCCTGTCAAAAGCAGATCGGACTTGATCCCCAGTTACTTCGCCGCCTAGCAGGCCAGCGACCGCAGCGTCATTGAGGCGGTGCTGACAGACGATTTCACCTTCACCAGCCCTTACGACGACGCCATCGACCGCGCGACTTACTTCGCGCGCTGCTGGCCAAACAGCTTCAAGTCGATCGCCGTCGAGAGGATTTGCGAGGACGGCAACGATGCTTTCGTTCTCTATCGCTGCGAAACGCTCGACGGCAAGGTCTTCCGCAACACCGAACTGCATTCGTTCCAGGACGGTAGGCTGCGCAGCGTCGAGGTTTATTTCGGCGCTACCTACAAGGACGGCGTTTTCGTCCCGCAACAACCTTGAGCTAGCTCATCGGCTTGCCAGGCGGTAGGACCGAGCAGGGATGCCTTCTCGACAGCCACGATGATCTCGGCACTCGCAAGCATGACACAGGCGAGCTGCTCGACGCGCTTGGTGCGCCACGGCCAAGACGTCACGGCGCAACTCAGTTTCCTGGCGAGCCAAGCTGCTCTGCATCCCAGAACTGGTCGAGCCAGATGTTGAGCTTCAGGAAGCCGGCATTGCTGACCGTATAGACGCGCCTTGTCCCTTCCGGCTTGGCATTGACCAGTCCGGCGTCGAGCAGCACCTTTAGATGCTGCGAAACAGCCGGACGCGAGACCGGCAACCCGGCGGCCAGTTCGTTGACGGTCTTCGGGCCGCGCCGGAGCTCTTCCAAAAGATAGCGCCGGTTGGGATCGGCAATCGCCATGAAGGCGTCGGAAAACATCATGCCTTATTTGTGAGGCAAAGTTTTCTAAATCTCAACCGTTGGTTTCAGGCTTTCTGCGCGGATCGAGCCGCAATGCTTCCGGCGTGATCGAGCGCTCGGCCGGTTGCGTCTTGAAAGCGTCGCGGTCTTCGATCGGCACCGGCGCGCGCCGGCTGATGCGCAGCAGCGTATAGCCCGCCAGGCAAAGATGCGCGAAGGCCGTCGCAAGGAACAGGCCTTCCGGCCGCATCCAGCCCATCAGGCCGGCGGCCAGCAGCGGACCGATCATCGTGCCGAAACCATAGAGCAGCAGCAGGCCGCCCGACACTTTGACGAAATCCTCGGCCCGGGCGTGGTCGTTGGCATGGGCCACGGCGATCGAATATAGCGTATAGGCAAAAGCGCCGTAGGCGGCGGTGCAGACGATGACGAAGACGCCGGAGCGCGGTTCGAACAGGAAGACCGCGAGGGCGAACAGCGCCGCGCCGAAGGCCAGGCCCGCCAGCACAAAGCGGCGGTCGGGCTTGTCGGAAAGACGCCCCGCCGGAAGTTGCATGGCTGCGCCGGCGACGACCACCAAGCTCATCATCAGCGCGATCTCGGCCGTGGAAATGCCGATACGGGCGCCATAGACGGCACCAAGCGTGCCCCAGGCGCCGTTGGCGATGCCGATCAAAACGCAGGCGATCGCCGACACCGGCGAATTGACATAGAGCCCCTTGACGTCGAGCGAGACGTCCTGCAGCGGCTTGGGGTGCGAAGCCGTCGACACCGCGGTCGGAATGAGCGATAGGCAGAACAGGATACCGGTGATCATGAACAGCGAGGCCGACTTCACGTCGCCGCCGGCAACGATCATCTGGCCGCCCATGATCGAGGCGTAGGTGACCATCATGTAAAGACCGAAGACGGTGCCGCGGTTCTCGTTGGTGGACTTCTCGTTCAGCCAGCTTTCGATGACCATGAAGGCGCCGGCCATGGTGAAGCCGCTGAAGGCGCGCAGCAGGATCCAGACATATTCGTCGATGATCAGGCCGGTGAGCACTGCGAC
>NZ_RZSX01000030.1:5820-16407 GCF_004023105.1 Mesorhizobium sp. M5C.F.Ca.IN.020.32.2.1
GTGCGACGATGGCTCCCGATGCCGCAAAGGCGCCGAAAGCGCGTACGTGACCGGCTCGACGCACGAGGCGCGGCGCAAAGAAGCAGCCGGTGACGAAGCCGCCGGCCCAGGCCGTGCCCATCAGGCCGAGCGATGCGGTCGAGAAACCTTCCAACTGGCCGCGCAGCGGCAACAGCAGCCCGTGCAGTCCGGTCGCCGCCAGCAGGAAAGCGGTGCCGCGAAGCAGCGAGAGGATCGGTCGGTAGCTTGCAAACATTTAGCTGATCCGGCTGGAATTTGGGGAGGGTCTGAAGATTCGAGTTTTTCGGCGGCGGGCGCTTCGGCTCTGGAAACTATCCGCGGCGGAACAGCGCCTCGGCCGCTGATTTGGTGGTGCTCTTGGTCTTGAGCTCGGCTTCGAGACGGGCGATCTCGTCGCGCAAGATGGCGATCCGCTCGGACAGTTCATCAACGGAAAGCAGCGACAGATCCTGCCCGATCTCATGCGGGCGGGCTTTCTTTTTGGGTTCGTCGTCGAAGATCGCCATCGTCGCTCCTCGCTCATGCGCAAAAAAATTAACTGCTACCTCTGCGCGTCCAATTCGAACGCCCGACGCTGCAGTGGCCATTTGCCTGATTTGGCAATCAGCATACATAGGGCAGGGGCATGGATGCAAACAGTCGGCAAGAAAACCGGCAGCTGGAAAGAAACTGGCGAAGCGAGACGGGAAAACTCATGGCGAGTGGACAGAACAAAATTCCGGCGAAGATGACGGCCATTGCGATTTCGGAACCCGGCGGACCGCGAGTGCTGAAACCGGAAACGCGCGACGTGCCCGTGCCCGGTCCCGGCGAAATCCTGATCCGGGTGCGCGCTGCCGGTATCAACCGGCCGGATGTGCAGCAGCGCAAGGGCGTCTATCCGCCGCCGCCCGGTGCGTCGGACCTGCCGGGCCTCGAAGCGTCGGGCGAAGTTGCAGCTCTTGGCGACGAGATATCACGGTGGCGTGTCGGCGACCGGGTCTGCGCGCTGACACCCGGCGGCGGCTATGCCGAATACGTCAAGGTCCATGCCGGCAGCGTGCTGCCGCTGCCCGCCGGCTTTACCCACACGGAAGCGGCGGCGGTACCGGAAAACTACTTCACCGTCTGGCATAATCTCTTCGAGCGCGGCGGCCTGAGGGGCGGCGAGACGCTGCTCGTCCATGGCGGTTCGTCCGGGATAGGCACCACGGCGATCCAGCTCGCCTCGGCCTTCGGCGCCTATGTCATCACCACCGCCGGCAGCCAGGAGAAATGCGACGCCTGTCTGAAGCTTGGCGCCGACCGCGCGATCAAATACCGTGAGGAGGATTTCGTCGCGGCGGTCAAGGACGCGACCGGCGGCAAGGGTGCCAACGTCATCCTCGACATGGTCGGAGGCGACTATGTGGCGCGAAACTACGAGGCCGCGGCGGTGGAAGGCCGCATCGTCCAGATCGCCACGCAGAGCGGGGCGGTGGCAAGCGCTGATTTCTCGAAGATGATGGTCAAGCGGCTCACCCACACCGGCTCGACGCTGCGGCCGCGCACCGTCGAATTCAAGGCGGCGATCGCCGCGGCGCTGGAGGCGCAGGTGTGGCCGCTGCTCGGCACCCGCAAGGTAGCACCCGTCATGGACATGATTTTCCCGCTCAAGGAAGCGTGGCGGGCGCATGAGCGAATGGAGGACGGCGACCACATCGGCAAGATCGTGCTCGATGTCGGCTGACGGTCGGCAAACAAGCTGAACAAAGCGCTTAATTGTGCAATGCAACAAACGCATTGCGGCCATGCAAAAGCGTCTGTTCAACTTTTCATCAACGATGCCTATTTGAGCGGCATCGAAACGATGGAGGACTACCATGAACCCGATCCGTGCTTTCCGTAACTGGCGCATGTACAATGAAACCGTGCGCGAACTGAACCGCCTGAACGCCCGTCAGCTCAACGACCTCGGCATCAACCGTGGTGACATCGAGAGGATCGCCCGCAAGGCGCTTTGATCTCAAGCGTGATCTCGCCTGAAAGCATCAAGCCGCTTTTTCGCGACGTGGTGCTTCGGTCCGAGATCATGCTTTAGAAGCCAGAGCCGCAGCAGACGGGTTTCCCGTCGCCGGTTCCGAGCCCGCTGGACCCTGTCCGGCGGGTTTTGTCGTTTTGAAGTCCGTGCAGCAGCAGCTGCGATGATCGATCGGTGCCACGAAGGCGCCGGCAAGATGCTGCAAAAAGCTCCACGCCCCCAGCGGCGCAACACTCCCACAAACTTCTGCATTCTCCGGTCCTGCAGCCATGCTTACGACAGTACCTTCCAAAACCGTTGCGAAACGGCAACGGAGTGGTTATATACGCAGCGAATTTCCCATTTTGGTGGCTCTAAAACCACCGCCCGCGCGGGAACGCGGGCGAACGAGAAGGATATCTCATAATGGCCAATACGCTGCTGATGCCCAAGGCGACCGCCGTCTGGCTGGTCGACAATACCGCGCTCTCCTTCGAGCAGATCGCGCAGTTCTGCGGGCTGCATCCGCTCGAGGTCAAGGCGATCGCCGATGGCGAATCGGCGCAAGGCATCAAGGGCATGGACCCGATCATGACCGGCCAGCTGACCCGCGACGAGATTGCACGTGCCGAGAAGGACCCGAACCATCGGCTGAAGCTGTCCGACCCCAAAGTGCGGGTGCCGGAATCCAAGCGCAAGGGTCCGCGCTACACGCCGCTCTCGAAACGCCAGGACCGGCCCAACGCCATCCTCTGGCTGGTGCGTAACCATCCCGAGCTGAAGGACGCGCAGATCGCGCGCCTCGTCGGCACCACCAAGTCGACGATCGACCAGATCCGTGACAGGAAGCACTGGAACTCGGCCAATCTGCAGCCGATGGATCCGGTGACATTGGGTCTCGCCTCGCAGATCGACCTCGACATGGAAGTCAACCGCGCCTCGCGTGGCCGCGAGCAGGCACAGCCGGCCGGCGACACGCTGCTGCCGGCTGCATTGACCGAGCGCCTCGTGCCGGCAGCGGAGAAGCCAAAGGATGAGGATGCGGAGCTCGACGCCAACGCGGTCTTCGCCAAGCTTTCGGCGCTGAAGTCGAAGGACGAGGATAAGGACGACGAGGAGTAGGTGAGGGCACCTGCCTTCTCCTCCTCCCTCGTGGGAGAAGGTGGATTGGCGCGCAGCGCCAGACGGAAGAGGCCGTTGGAAGAAACGCCAACGCCGCGATCCTTCCAGCATCCCTCAGCCAACCGAGCTTCGCTCGGCCACCTTCTCCCACAAGGGGAGGGGGAAGACGTCACCTAATTTAGGTTCGCGCGGCTCGGTCCGGTGCCATGCCGTAATCCTCGCTGCGCTCAACAGCACGATAGAAATCGGCGAGCTGCTTGCCGCGCTCCGGCTTGAAGACGCGGCCGGCTATGACCACCGAAGCGATGCGATCGATACGGAAAGCGCGGAAATCGTCGCGCATCTCGCACCAGGCGACCAGCGTCCACACCTTGCCCCAGAACCACAGGCCCAATGGCCTGATGTCGCGCGCGGTGCCGCGGCCTGCTTCGTCGGAGTAGTCGATAGTCAGCACCTGGCGTTTTTCCACTGCGCGCTCGATCAGGTCGATTGCTTCGCGAGCGGCGTCGCTCACCACCCACATCGGCGTGTGGATTTCGGTGCGGGCGATGCGGTCCTTTTCTGCATCGGGCAGCACGGCGCCGATCTTGACCAGCGCCTCGTCGGCGGCCCGCGCCATGGCAGCGCCGCCAAACGCGCGCACCATGCGGGCGCCGGCGACCAGCGCGACGATCTCGTCACGCGTGAACATCAGCGGCGGAAGGTCGAAACCCTCCCTCATCATGTAGCCGACGCCGGCCTCGCCGTCGATCGGCACGCCCGTCGACTGCAGGTCGGCGATGTCGCGGTAGATGGTTCGCTCGGAAACCTCGAGCCACGTGCCCAGCTTCTGGGCGGTGACCAGACGGCCACCGCGCAGATGCTGCACGATCTGGAAGAGCCTGTCGGCGCGACGCATCGTATGGTCCCTCGGTGTTGTTTCTACGCATGTCGTTTTGCCAAAACCGGTTCCCACTTTTGGGCGACATGCATTATGGTTAGAGCCCTTCGCGTTTGCGCTGCGCGGCGACGAAAGCCGCGCCGAAGGAAAACTTCCCTGTTGTCGGCGTCTTTGCATCCAGCACCCGCCAGAACGGCGCGATGTCGCTAAGCGTCATGCCGCGTTCCAGATCCTCGTTGGCGGCCTCGGCAACAGTGCGCAGATGATAGCCGATAGTGACCGGACATGTCACTTCGGCACCGTGCTCGATGGCGAGCGCGGTGCGCAATGCGCGGACGTCCATGTCCACGCCCTCTGGGATGGAGCGGATGAAATGATCGACCTGCCGTGCCGTCGGCACCAGCATCGGTTGGCCTTCGACGACGTCGCCAACAGTGCGCGGCGTCGGCTTGATACCGTTGGTGCCCGGCGTGTTCAGCATGTCGTTCCAGCTCTTTACCATGCGCCACCTAAACGAAGAGCCCAAAGCTGTTGCCGTCCGGGTCGAGGCAATAAGCGAATGTGCCGGCCGGAATGGAGATCGCCGGCGAGACGATCTGCCCCCCGTTCTGCCTCACCCGTTCCATGGCGTCCTCGATCGGTGCGGCAACCGACAGATGGATGGTCGGGCCATTTCCCGGTGCTGCGGGTTTCCCTGGGTAGATGTGCCCGGAGGCCGTTCGGTCCTCGGCGGCGAACATGGCCATCGGGTTCGGGCCGCTCTCCTCGAGAATGAGATCGTTCTGGAGCACCGACCCATAAAAGGCGCGCGCCTGATCCATGTCGGTGACAGGAATCTCGAACCATGCCGAAGCTTTTGCAGGGATGAAGGCCATGTCTGTCTCCTAATACTGCCGCACTATTGCACGCCGCTCCTGACACCATACTGTCAGGAGGCTTCAGCATATTCCCCTTCAGCGTACTCCTTGGCGAACAGCATACGCATCTCAGCAACGTCGCCGCTTCTCTGGGGATAGAGCGTCTTCAAATAGGCAAGAGCGAACGTGCCCGGAGCCGAACCCGGCGCGGACACGATGCGACCGTCGGCGACCGCATAGGGCACGTCCTGATAGTTCTGGGCGCCCGGGTAACCCGGTTCCTTTTCGTTGATCCAGTCACGACCATTGCTGGTGTGTTTGGCCTTGTCGAACAAGCCGGCACGTGCCAGTGCCAAGGTGCCGGCGCAAATGCCGCCGACCACGCCGCCACGCGCTGCGACCGCTGTCAGCAGCCGGGAGACATCAGGCGGGGCATCGACCCACTGGTCGGAGCCGATGACCGCCACAGCGTCGAGATCGGTGTTTTCACCAACCTCGGTGGAACGGTCGGGCGTCAGCATAAATCCGCTGGCCGAAGTCACCGGCTTTCCGTTCGGCGTCAGCGACACCGCGCGTGCGCCGAACCATTCGACCGCCGAAGCCGCCAGCAGCCCGTATTCCCAGTCGGCGAAGCGATCGATGAAAAGAACGCCGATGGTTTTCTGTTCGGACATTTCCTGCTCCGTCTTTCCGTCCGCCGAACCTGTTTATCTGGGCGCCGTGGCGTCCGCATCCAACTGCTGCTGCGAAGAAATCGCCTCAATGGCCGCGGCCGTGGCGGCCTTCGTAATTATCCGGCCAACCGATGTCCTTGCGGATGCTTTGCGGCAACCCGTTCATGAAACGCCGGGTGCGGATCTCGTTGCGCATCGTCCTGATCTTGCCGACATAGTGCTGCATGCTGCGCAGAATGGTAAAGCCGTTCATAGCTGGTCTCCTCTCTTTCGATGGAGACTCTATCGCACACCCCTCCTGACAGCAGTCTGTCAGTAGAATGATGGCCTTCGGTGATGCTGCCGGTTTTGCCTTCCCGAGCTCGCCGGTGCGCGGCACGCCGGCTTGTTCATCGCAGGTATCGCTATCAGCGTCGAGATCGTTCAGCTTGCAGCGACGGACTGTCGGAATTCGGATCCTTCTGCGATAGGGTCGGCGTTCTGATATTGAAGGAGAAAAATTTTCCGTAAATCAGGGAGACGACCATGGGCCTGCAACTGACGGGAATCCACCACCTGACCGCTATCACCGCGAATGCGCCCGGAAACCTTCGTTTCTACACGAGGACCTTGGGCCTGCGACTGGTCAAGAAGACGGTCAATCAGGACGACACGTCGGCCTATCACCTTTTCTATGCCGACGCAGAGGCGACGCCTGGCACCGATCTTACCTTCTTCGATTGGCCGGTCGGACGCGAACGGCGCGGCACCAACAGCATCGTCCGGACCAGCCTGAGGGTCGCCAGCCCCAAAAGCCTTGCCTGGTGGAAGCAGCACTTGTCCGGCGAGACCGTCGCGACGGGAGAGATCGGCGATGTCGGCGGCTACCCGTCGCTGGATTTCGAAGACCCAGAAGGCCAGCGCCTGCGTCTCGTCAGCGATGGCGGCAAGGGCGACAGTCATCCCTGGGCTCAAAGCCCGGTCCCAATCGAGCACCAGATACGCGGGCTCGGGCCTATCGTGATCAGCGTTCCCGACGTCACCAACACCGAAGCGGTGCTGACCAAGGTGATGAACATGCACAAGGCGCGGGATTATGTCTCGCCGGATGGTCAGGGCCAGGTTCATGTCTTCGAGATGGGAAAAGGCGGCCCGGCGGCGGAACTTCATGTCGCGGTGCAGCCGGGCCTGGCGCCGGCACGGCAAGGTGCCGGGGCGGTCCACCACGTCGCGTTCAGGGCGCCGGACCGGGAGACCTTGCATCAATGGACGGCACGGCTGGCCGAATTCCGCCTGCCGTCAAGCGGTGAAGTCGAACGATACTACTTCCGTTCGCTCTATTTCCGTGAGCCGAACGGCATATTGTTCGAGATCGCCACCGACGGCCCGGGGTTCACGGCCGACGAGCCGCTGGAAACGCTGGGCGAAAGTCTGGCCTTGCCGCCCTTCCTCGAACCAAAGCGGGCCTCGATCGAGGCCGGCCTCAAGCCGCTGGCATAGCACCTCTCAACGTTATGGCGATCTGGCATGAGCGGAGCGCTTTGACAGCCGGCCGTGATACTAGAGCGCCGCGCGTCCTTCCTGGACGCGCAAAGGACGCTCCAGCACCGTTGAATCTACGCATCGTGCTTTCCGAAAATCGATTTCGATTTTCGGGCCGATGCGCTAGTCAAAAGCGACATGTCGAAACTCCTCGCGCTCGTTATCATTGTCATGATGGTCATCCAGCTGATCAAGCCGCTCGGCTGGCCGGGGCTGAAGCGGCGCAGCGATTTCTGGAAGCTGGCGGTGCTGGCGATGGCGGCGATTTCGATAACAGCGGCGCTGGGGCATTGGACGTAGAGCTGGCGGCCCCGCTACGCTACGCGTGGTTCGTTGGCCAGCACCAGGTCGACGAGATGTTCCGCCCAGGCCCGGTAGCCGGCTTCCGAGGCATGAAATCCGTCGGAGGCAAAACCGGCTTCGGCATCGGTGATCGGCAGGCGCGGCGCCGGCACTGCGCCGCGTTCGAGGCAGAGGCGCTCGCCCATCCGGTTCATCTCGGCGGCGCGGATCTCCAGGATCGTTCCAAGCAGCGGCGGCATTGCCGGCGCCCGGGTGAATTCCAGCACCGGCGACCACACCACGCGCGCCTCAGGCCATTTGGCTCGCAGCGCGTAGAGCAGGCCGCCAAAATCGCTTTTGAAGCGTGGCACCGAGTGAAAGTTCTTGGTGTCGTTGGTGCCGATGGCGAGCACGATATGCGTCCAAGGATCAGCCGACAGATTGGGCAGCACATGGTCGCGGATCTGGCCTGAGGTCGCCGAGTTGAAGCCGGCTGCCCGCCAGCGTACCGCACGGCCAGTGCGTTGCGAGATCAGCTCGGCCAGTTGCGCGGCCAACCCGTATTCGGAATTGCCGATGCCGACCGAAGCGGCGGAAGAATCGCCAAGCATCAGAAGCGAGATCGCTGGCGCCTGGCCTGATATGTCGTGCATGACCGGACCTTGCGCCGGCAGCATGCGGGTGGTGCGGCGACGCACGCCGAGTCCCTGCCAGACATAGACTGGAAAGGCGAGCCAGGTGAGGAGGGCAAGAAAGCGCTGCATCGCAAACCGTTAATGGGGAAAGTCCGTTAAAGGCGTGGCGAGCAGCACTTAGCGCATATCGGGCTAAAGGCGAAAGATCTTGCGTCGGCTGCCCGTCGTCAATGGTAACAGGCGTCCTGCATCTCGTGCCTGTCTGCGTATTCATCGTGCAGCCGCACCCAGTCCATCAGGCTGTGGTAGGAACCTGTCTCGTTGCGGCCTTTCGGCGTCAGGTCGAGATAGTGATAAGCGCCGATCAGCGGATCGCCGCCCCTGGAGCGCGACATGAAGGTCAGGAAGATGTCGCCGTTCTCATCCCTGTAGAACACGCTGATGCCGGGAAGGTCCTTCGATTTCAGCGCGCGCTGCTCGAAGTTGTAGGTCGTGTCGCCTGATTGGATCTGTTTGTCGGTGAAGGAAACCTGCATCTCGAAGTTGAAGTCTGACGCGTAGGACGACACCCAGTCGAATTTCCACCCCATGCGCTGTTTGTAGGGCAGAAATTCGGCCAACGGCGCCCGCGAGATCACGACCAGCGACACATCGTGGTGCTTGAGGTGCTGGTTGGCGCCGTCGATATGGTCGGCAAGGAAGGAACACCCTTCGCAACGATAATCGGCGCCCGGCCCGAACATAAAGTGGTAGACGATCAGCTGGCTTGCGCCTCCGAATAGGCCGGCCAGTTTCTTCGGGCCCTGTTCGGTCTCGAAGACATAGTCCTTCCGGATCTTCAGCCAGGGCAATTCCCGCCGTTCGGCAGCGATGCGGTCGCGAAATCGCGTCAATTCCTTCTCGCGGGCCAGATGCGCCTTGTGCGCCTGGAACCAGTCTTCCCGTGAAACGATCTTGTTGTTTGGCATGAGTCTGCTCCTCTTTGAGCCCCAAGGACGTTGGGGCTCAACGCAAGCCGACACGGCCGTCGGTTTTTTGAGCATAATTGAACCCGGGCACATGGCCCGGGTTCGGACGAAGGCAGAAAAAACCGGTCAGGCGGCCTGTTCCAGGTCCGGCTGCCATTTTCCAAGTGCGGCCAAATGGTTCATGTGGGCGCGGTGGGCGAAAGCGGCCCGGGCAGCGGCAACGTTGGCCGCCTTGCCGCTCCAGGCCTTCTGTGGCGCCGCCTGCAAGGCGCGGCCATAGGAAAAGGTCAGCTTCCATGGATGCGGGCCGATGGCATTGATGGCATTGAGGTTGGCGGTCGCCTCCTCGTCCGATTGCCCGCCCGAGAGAAAGGCGATGCCGCCGATTGCGGCCGGCACCGTTTCGCGGAACAGTCTTATGGTCTTTTCGGCGACTTCCTCGGGGCTGCTGGTCTTGCCCGACTTCTTGCCGGCGAGAACCATGTTCGGCTTCAAGATGGTGCCTTCGAGGACGACGCGGGCCGCGTAGAGCTCGGTGTAGAGTTTTGTCAGCGTTGCCTTGCTGATCTCGTAGCAGGTGCCGATGTCATGGGCGCCATCCATCAGCACCTCCGGCTCGACGATCGGCACGATGCCGGCCTCCTGGCAAAGCGCCGCATAGCGGGCGAGCGCATGCGCATTCGAACCGATCGACGTGGCTGAAGGCACGCCCTTGGCGACGTCGATGTCGATCACCGCACGCCATTTGGCGAAACGGGCACCGAGCTTGTAATAGTCGGTGAGCCGCTCGCGCAGGCCGTCGAGGCCTTCGGTGATCGTATCGCCAGGGAAACCGGCGAGAGGCTTGGCGCCGGCATCGACCTTGATGCCTGGAATGGCGCCGGTCGCCTTGATGATGTCGACCAGCGGCGTGCCGTCGGCGGCCTTCTGGCGGATAGTCTCGTCGTAGAGGATGACGCCGGAGATGTATCTGGTCATCGCCTCCTTGGCGCGGAACATCATCTCGCGATAGTCGCGGCGGCTGTCGGCGGTCGATTCGACGCCGATCACGTCGAAGCGCTTCTTGATGGTGCCGGAGCTTTCGTCGGCGGCCAAAAGACCCTTGCCGTCGGCCACCATCGCGGCGGCAATGTCCTCGAGACGTTCGCTCATTGTGCATCCTCCTGAACCGTTTGTTCCAACCTAGCAGACCACTAGAGCAAGGCAGGTTCAAGTCGAACCATTACAAGCGGAAAGCTCGAATCGATTGAAACGCGCAAACGCCCCTCGTTCGCCTGTCGCCCCAGGGCCTCAGCGCTTCAGCACATCGACACCGGGCAGCGGCTTGCCTTCCATCCATTCCAGAAAGGCGCCGCCGGCGGTCGAGACATAGGTGAAGTCGTCGGCGACGCCGGCATGGTTGAGTGCTGCCACCGTGTCGCCGCCGCCAGCCACCGAGACCAGTTTGCCGGCCTTGGTGCGGGCCGCGGCGTGCTTGGCTGCCGCCACCGTCGCCCGGTCGAACGGTTCGATCTCGAAGGCGCCGAGCGGACCGTTCCAGACCAGCGTCGCAGCGCGGTCGATCCAGTCGGCAACGGTCTTCACGGTCTTTTCGCCGACATCGAGGATCATCCCATCGGCCGGCACCTCTGATATTGCGACGGTTTCGC
>NZ_RZSX01000310.1:0-6618 GCF_004023105.1 Mesorhizobium sp. M5C.F.Ca.IN.020.32.2.1
CGATGCTGGACAGCATGGTTACGGCACCAAACACTGTGCCGAGGATGCGCTGGCCGAAATATTCGCGCGCCAGCACCGCATACAGCGGCATCACGCCGCCATAGGTGGCGCCGAAGATGACGGCGAGCGTGTAGAATTGACCAAGCTCACTGACGGCGAGATAGGCTGCGATGACCACGGACTGTATCGCCAGACCGGTAATCAGCACCGGCTTGACCCCTAGCCGGTCGGCAAGCACGCCGTATAGAAGCCTGCCGCCCAGCCCCGCCAGGCCCTCGATGCTGTAGATGCTGACCGCCGCCATTGGCGCTATGCCGCACAGCATCGCATAGCTCACCATGTGGAAGATTGGCCCGGAATGCGCCGCGCAGCAGGCAAAGAAGGTCAGTGCCAGAACGATGAATTGCGGCGAGCGCAGCGCTTGGCGAACCGACATGCCGGTATCGTTGGCGGCAAGGTCGGAGGTGGCGTCGTCAACGGCAGGCTTGGGCGGCTGGCGCACCAGCAATGCGGCCGGCACCAGAAGCGCCCACGCCGCGACGCCGATGACCAACATGGCGGTGCGCCAGTCATAGGCCGAGATCAGCCAGCGCGCGAAGGGCGAGATGGTCATTGGTGCCACGCCCATGCCGGCCGAAACCAGCGAAACGGCAAGGCTGCGGTTCTTGTCGAACCAGGCCGTGGTCAGAGCGATCATCGGCGCGAAGAAGGCGCTTGCCGCGAGGCCGACAAGCACGCCATAGGTGATCTGGAAGACAAGCAGCGAGCCGGTGCGGCTGGCCAGCACCAGCGCCAGCCCGAGCAGCAACGCACCTGTCATCACCACGATGCGGGCGCCGTAGCGGTCGTAAATGGCGCCCCAGGCGAAGCCGCCGAGGCCCATCACCAGGAAGTTCAGCGTCATCGCGCTCGATATACCGGCGCGTGACCAATCTGTGTCGAGCGTCATCGGTTCGAGGAAGATCGCCAGCGAGAACATCGCCCCGAGGGCGACACAGGTCATCATGGCGCCAGCCGCGACGATGACCCAACGATAGGAAAGGCTCATATTTTTCTCCCGAGATCGTTTGGACACGGCGCGACTTCTTTCGTGCTTCGCAGCGCCGCTTGCGTCCGAAGGACGATGGCGACATTTCGAATCCTACAATCCGGTTGCATTTTTTATCCAGTCGGAAATCGCGCCACTCGATTGCTCCATTACGTTGACCGTGCGCCGTCCTGAGCTAGATTTCCAACCTGGCGATCAGGAGCTAACAGGCATGGAACTTCATCGCGGCCGTCTCATCGACCACGTCCAGTTGGTGGTCAGGGATCTCAAGGCCAGCCGCCGCTTCTACGAGTCGGTTTTCAAGGTGCTCAATGTTCCGATCGGCGGCAGCGCCGAGGATTGTTTCTGGGCAGACGAACTGTTCGTTTCGAGCGCCGACAGCCGGGCGGCCCAGGGAAAACTGACGGGGCGCCACCACCTTGCCTTCCAGGCAAAGGACCGCGCGATGGTCGACGCCTTCTACAAGGCCGGCCTCGAGGCCGGCGGCACGGACAATGGCGCACCGGGCGAGCGGCAGCACTACCATCCCGGCTACTATGCCGCCTTCCTGCTCGATCCCGACGGCAATAACATCGAGGCCGTCTTTCACGGGCCGGCGAACCGCAGCGCCGCCTCGGTGAAGATTGCGTTCTGATGACCGGGTGACGGATCGACGGCGGAGGCCGTCCCGACCTATCCTATCGCGTCAGCACCGCCATCCGGCCCGCCAGGAATTCGACGAACAGCCGGGCGCGGACCGGTAGCTGTCGCCCATACGCATGGACGATGTGCACCGGCATGGTCGGCATCGCCACCTCGGGCAGGATGCGGACCAGACGGCCGGCGTCGAGATCGTCCTGCACGGCAAACTGCATCAGATGCGCGATGCCGGCTCCGGCAAGCGCCGCTTGACGGATGGTGCCGCCGTCATTGGTATCGAGCCGCCCCTTCGGCACGATCACCGTGCCGTCGGCCAATGTGACGGGATAGGGCCGGCCAGCCATCTGGTAACGGACGAAGTCGTGGCTCTGCAAATCCTCGATCGAGGCCGGCCGGCCACGCCGTTCGACATAGGCCGGCGACGCCACCAGGACGATCGGCAGATTGGCGATCTTGCGCGCGATGAGCCCGGTGTCCGTCAGCGCTCCCATGCGCACCGCGACGTCATAGCCTTCGCGGATGAGGTCGGCGTGGCGGTCGGTGACGCTGAGCTCCAGTTTCACCTCGCCGTGCTGAGCCAGGAACGCTTGCGCCCATGCGGCGATCAGGCCACGCCCGAGTTCCACGGCTGCCGTGACGCGCAGCAGGCCGCGCGCCATATCCGCCATCTGAACGATATCCTCGGCATCGTCCAGCGCTCTCAGCAAAGGCGCGACCCGCTCGTAATAGGCGAGGCCTTCGCTGGTCAGTCCCAGCCGACGCGTCGAGCGCTGGATCAGCCTGACCCCCAGCCGCCGCTCGAGCCGCGCCACGCTCTTCGACACCGCCGACGGGCTGGAGCCGAGCAACCGGCTGGCGGCATGGAACGAGCCGGCGTCGACTGTACGCACGAAGGCGACAAGACCGGCGGTCTTTTCGAGGATGGTGGTCATTCAAGAATTCCAGGCACGAAAGAACCGATCGAGGTAATCCTAATACGCTATCCGATCACGATTAAATGCCGCTCATCATCGACAAAGGAGATTTTGATGAGCAAGCTGAACGGCAAGGTCGCCATCGTCACCGGCGCCTCCAAGGGTATCGGCGCCGGCATCGCCAGGGGTCTTGCGGCGGCCGGTGCCGCCGTGGTCGTCAACTACGCCTCGTCGCGGGAAGATGCGGACCGCGTCGTTGCCGAGATCAAGGACGCAGGCGGCCGGGCCGTTGCCGTCCACGGCGACGTGTCTCAAGCGGCCGACGTACGCCGCCTGTTCGAGGCCGCCAAATCGTCGTTCGGTGCGCTCGACATCCTGGTCAACAATGCCGGCGTCTTCGCATTCGAACCGCTGGAGGCCGTGACCGAGGCCGAGTTTCACCGCGAATTCGACACCAATGTGCTGGGCACTATCCTGACCATCCGGGAAGCGGTGAACCATTTCGGTGCCGGAGGCGGCAGCGTCATCAACATCAGCTCGGTCGCCAGCCTCAATCCGCAGCCGAACTCCCTGGTCTACGCCGCCACCAAGGGCGCGGTGGATTCGATCACGCTGTCCATGTCGAGAGAATTGGGCGCCCGCAAAATTCGCGTCAACGCCATCGCCCCAGGCGGCGTCGACACTGAGGGTCTGAAACGCATCGGCATCGTCGGCAGCGAATTCGAAAGCCAGATCGTCGCCATGACCCCGCTCGGGCGCTTCGGCCAGCCCGCCGACATCGCCCGCATCGCGGTGTTCCTAGCCTCCGACGACGCGTCCTGGCTGACCGGCGAGCGCATCACCGCCTCGGGCGGTTGGCGGTAAGCATAGAGCCGCGGACCGGCCGTTTCACGCCCCAGGCAGCGCGACGTCGATAAAACACCGCAATCGATGACGGGAGCGATCTAAGCCCTATGTTGCGGCGAGGGAGGAGCGCCGTGCGGTATCGATGACGGCGAGAAGGTAGGGAGATAACGGATGACGGACGACGAAAGAGCAATCCGAAAGCTGGTCGAGACGTGGATGGATGCGAGCAACCGTGGAGACACCGGGACCGTCCTCAGCCTGATGACGGACGACGCGATCTTCATGGTTCCTGGCCGGGAACCCGTCGACAAGGAGATCTTCGCGGCGGCCGCGCAGGAGATGGCCGGCGTTCATGTCGATGGCACGAACGAGATCGTTGAACTACAGCTTCTCGGCGACTGGGCCTTCATGCGCGGCCGTATCGATGTGACCGCGACGCCGCCGAACGGGAAGCCGGTGCGTCAATCGGGATACACGCTGACGCTCCTGCGCAAAGAGGCTGATGGTGAGTGGCGGCTCGCGCGCGACGCAAACCTGCTGACTGCGCAAAGCTAGAGCCGGTCTCCTGCGTCTCTGCACCGGATGCGATGCAGGTCGCCCTGAACAGCCTCCTCCACCTGATCACACCGGCAACAGGGCGTTCGGCTTGACATAGGCTATGGAGGCGAAGAGTGCGTTTCGCACCACGCTATCTAAGCGATTTGTGTGCTGATCTCACGCAGAGATGGAAGTGGCGGGCACCGATCGAGCCGGCATTTGCGTTGACCATCTCTGCCCTATGTTGCGGCAACGGAGGAGCGCCATGCGATGCCGAACGACAGCGGGGAATGGACGGTCCGGCTGACGCATGCACCGGACCTCCGGGCACCGAACCTCGAGGCAAAGGAACGGGCCGCCGCTTCTCTCTATCGCTACAATATCGAAAAGACCGGGATCGACGACAGAATGCCGGTCGGCGCGGAGCTTTGCAGCTCTTCGGGAGAGGTGTTGGGCGGCCTTTGGGGCCGGACTGAGCTTGGGTTGTTGTTTCTCGATATGTTTTTCCTGCCGGAGCGCGTACGCGGGAAATCGCAAGGTGCACGGCTTCTCGCGGTGGTCGAGGAGGAAGCGAGAAGCCGCGGCTGCAAGCGTGCCGTTGTCGAAACAAGCAGCTTCCAGGCTCCGGATTTCTATCTCCGGCACGGCTACGACGAATTTGGCCGGGTTGAGTTCGGCAACGACGGTCACGCCCGCATTTTCTTGCGCAAAACGCTGGAATGAGGCGCCGCTTGTCAGACCCGGCTTCGCACCTGCCCCTCAGGCCGGCTCGCGCTTCAGCGCCTGCGCCATGCAATGGATGCCGCCGCCGGTCTTCGAGATCTCGCTCATATCGACCGCCGCGACCTCGAAGCCACGTGCCTTGAGCTGGCCGATTAGCGTTTGGCTGGACGTCGGCGCGATCACCCTGTCCTTGCCCAGCGACATGAAGTTGCAGCCGAGTGCCATCGTGTCCTGGAACGGCACGTCGATGATCTCGTGGCCCTTGCCTTTCAGCCAATCGACGATGCCCGGCTCCGTGCAGGCGAGGCAGACGGCGGTCAGCTTCTCGGCGATCGGCACCACCATTAGGTCGATATGGACATAATATTCGTCGATGAAGGCGATGCGGGTTTCCCAACCCTCCTTGTCGAACCAAGCCTGGACCTGGCGCGCGCCCTCCTCCTGCGTGCGGGCGCCACCGCAGCCGATCAGCACCACGCCGTCCTCGATGACGTTGAAGTCGCCGCCCTCGAAAGTGCCCGCGGTGACCATGTCGTAGATCGGGATGCCGAGCTTCTCATAGGTGCGGATCGCCGCATAGTTCTCGCCGCGCCGCCACCAGTTGGCCATCGCGGTGATGATGACGCCGTACGGCGTCATGACGCTGGAATCGCGTGAATAGACCTGCATCGGCAGTTCCGGCGTCGGCTCGTGCCAGTGGATGTTGACGCCGAAATGCTCATAGGCGGCGACCAGATCCTTGTGCTGCGCCTGCGCGATCTGGACGTTGCACGGCGCCTCGCGCAGATGTTTGCGCGACAGCGAGCTGGTCGAGAGGTGGCGCAGGAAATTGGGCGAGCCGAGCAGGACGTCGGTCAAGACATCGGTCTCGTTGGCGAAGCCCCAAGTAGTCAGGGGCTTGGTGCCGCCGGCCGGATTGCGGCGTTGCAACGAAAACGGTTCTGCTACGATGCGGTCATGAACGGTCATGGGGTTCTCCTCGCTTGGGTGATCACGCGGCTTGCGGGTTGCTTGGTATCCACCAGTCCCGTCCGCGCGGGGTGGTGACATATTCCGGCCAGCGGAAATGGATCGGCGGGTCGTAGTCGCAAAGTGGCGCCAGCCAATTGCTGCCGCCAATGCCGCCACCGGTGCGGGCGACGAATTCGTCTATCGCCGCATCGCGGGCGGACTTGTCTTCCAGCAGGCGAAGTGCTGCCAGCGCAATCGTCTTCGACGCGCAGGTGACCATCGGATCGATCGTGGCGGAAATACCGCCCAGCGCGTTCATCGCCCAGGACGGATAGACCTGGCCGTTCCGCGAACGCAGCGCCGGGCGGGCGACATAGAACCGCGCCGTCGGCGCGTGCCATGACATGTCGGTGTAATCATCCGAGGTCGAATTGAGCTGCGACGGCGGCAAGTCGCGGCGCAGGATCGCCTCCGCATCCTGCGGCGCAATCAGGTGCTCCATCTCGGCTATGAACGGCTCGTCGGTCGTCGCGCCGCCGGCATTGACCTGGATTTCGCGGGCGATCGCCTTGGCCGTCTCGTCCCAGCGCGGTGGCCCGACCGTCGACAGCGCCTCATAGGCGATATCAGCCATGGCGTGATTGGCCAGCCCCGGACGCGACTTCGACACCCAGTGCCGCTCATGGCGGCAGCCGCTCATTTGCGCGGCGGCTTCCGCATTGCGGTCGAGCACGGCGGTCACCTGCTCGGCCATCGCAAGCGTCGGCACGCGGATCATGTACTGGATCTCGGCCAGCCCGGCCGGCAGATTGTCGGCGGTCGCCTGCCCCGCCGTCAGGATCGCCTCGCTGATCGACCAGCCGCCCTGATGCGGCAGCATGGAATCGCGTAGCGCCTTGGACGCCATGTACATCATCATGAGCGCGTCGTTGGCACCCGGCGCCCTGACCGCCGAATGCG